>NZ_JAAGOG010000005.1:0-117991 GCF_010747425.1 Nostoc sp. UIC 10630 | reverse complement strand
GTTCAGTGCCGCTCACGATGTGAGGTACAAGTTTTATTCCAGCGATCGCCTGATTCATATTTTGATTCAGCAACGCCTTCTAGCCAATCGCACACCACAGACCTACACTCGTCTGCAAACTTAACCCAAACCTGCCACTGCCCCAGGTGTGCGTTCCAGAACGGTTCACCATCAGCAACGCCGATTGCATCACCAAGCTGGGAAACCAAATGTTGGTGAAACTGTCCAACACTGTCGCGTCCTTGGCGTAATTTCAGGCTTAACCCCTTCCATCCAAGGACTTCAGAATCTTCCTGGGTAAATGTTTGGGGAATGTCAATAGGTGTCGTGTCAGTGACTGGTATGGTTAACACTATATTATTAGTGACTGACACCGATTCCCTTGAAAACGCTTCATCTCGATTTAACCACTGCCCGAAAATCGAATCACGCTGATCATCAGGTGCAACAAACCGATAAACGCACTCCCGATTTTCACGTTTACCCAACCGACCAACGTAGTTCAACTTCAAATCAATCTTGGCAAGTAACTTCTGAGCGATCGCTATCGGTGTGTGTTTTTCTGAAATCGTTACATTCAAGTAATTCTTGATAACGTGCCGATGCTTTACAGCCAGCGCTTTAAACTCCGCCATTTTCTCGTCGCTGCCACGCAACTGCTCCCCAGGCGTGAGCAACTGCAACAGATTCAGTTCTTCTAACAACAGTACAGCAGGCAATAGCTGCCCCTTGTTGAAATCGGGTTTCCAAATGGAATTCTCTCCAGCCTCTAATTGCGCTTTTGCCCGTTTAGTATCACGATTCGTCAGAAATTCTCGCCCCAGCGTCAAATAATAGTGCATCCGCAGTTGGGGATACCAGCCGTCGTCATCCTTCCCAACCAAATCAGGCGTAACTTCAATTTCATAGCGACGAGACAATTCCGCCTTGCGCTGCTGATGTCGTTCGGTTTTGGTTTTCGCCCTTGTGTCTTGTAGCTTCTTAAGTTCGGCATCAGAGATGGTTGGAGAATCCGCGATCGCTTTACACTCAGCAGCATACAATTCAACAGACGCGGCTTTAACAGACTCGATTACAGCGCCACTTTCATCATCATCAGCATCGTCAGCATCAATAACGGTGTAACCATCCTCAACCAAACCCGCAAGCACAGACTCTCGATAGCGCCGCATCTCAACGTTAATCACAGAACCACGCTTGCCCCAAGTCTGCAAAGATTCGGGCTGGAAGTTTTGGTCAACATAGCTGTAATCGTCATTATCCGCCGCCGACAATAGCGCAATATTAGCCTGTGTTGCGACGTGTTGGCTTCTGAGCAATCCTCCGATGGTTGTAGAACCATTGCCCACAAACGACATCCCCCACTCTCTCACCCAAATGTGGCGGTCAACTGTCTCCCTAACCCTTGCCAACATCTGGCGCACGGAGTTAACCGGTTGCACTCCCTGAAAAATCCCCCAAACAGCATCAAAATGTCCTCGAATGTCGATGCTAACTCCAGTTTCAAGACTTGGAGAAGCGATAACTAAATCATACTGAGTCAGAATTTCGTTCAAGTGAGCGATACAACCGAAAGCCGCGTGAGAGGGGTCAGCAACGGATTCGCTATCAATTCGCAGAATCCGTAAATGTGGGAATTTGCGACGGAACCGTTCTTCAAGTGCTTGGGTTCCCCATTTTGACTTGGCTTTCTGAGCAGAGCAACAGACTAAATGATGCCCTCCAATGGAGATCGCCTTGTCTAGTGCGGCGATCAGATTCTTGGGATTACTCCCAGAATAGTTGTAACAATTGCCAGCTACGTGCCGATAATTGTTGACGATGACGAACGGGTTAACTCGATATTCTCCAGCGAGTGATAAAATATACTTTACATCTGTGTCAGAAACATCGGCACTTGATAAATAAATCTTTCCCTGACTGCTGCCCAAAACATTCTGTACCAGTTGTTTGAGGTTTTTGAGAACAGATACCCGACGCTTTTGCACTTCAGTACCAGAGTTGAGCAAATGCCAGAATACTTGGTCGCATTCGTCAATAATTATGACATCATTTGACCAGTCATTGGGATTAAAACGGGCTTGGCTCTCTTGATGCAGTGAATCAACGCACACCCCGTATCCCAGCAATGTGCCTGTTTCCGAGGTGTGGACTTCGGTAACATAGTTAACACCAAACCGATTACACAACGCCTCACCTAGCTGGATGCGATGGGTGATTATTAATACCCGTCTCTCTTGGTCGTGTGCTTTGGCCACCTCCGCTGCCAGCCATTGGGTTTTACCAGTACCTTTAGGAGCCTTGAGGATAATCAGCTTTTCACCAACGGGTACGAGAAGCTGTCCGAGAAATCTTTGGTTGAGTGCGATCGCAGGCGGATAAGTCAGCAGAGTAAACAGCTTAATCTCCCACAACTCCAGTGCAACGGCTGTGTTGTAGAGTGCGTCAAATGCTGGCTGACCGTGAGCAATAATAAAATCATCGACCCCTTTCTCTGGCCCTAAAGGTAAATCAATCACTCGCAGGGAACAACCCTCGTTTACCAACAGCCGTCCCATGCGACTGATAGCGGTTCTGACTCGCTGGACTGTTTCAGGTTTGTTGTCTTGGTCAAAGCAAATGTTAACCTGTCTCCCCTGTGTTGCAAAATGTTTCAAGTCAGGGATGAGGTTTGGCTTACCAATAGCAGTACCGTACTCATCATGGGGTGTGCGGTATCCAGCGTTAACGCCAGGAATTGCGATCGCAGCATAACCCGCAGTCAGTAATGCCCCCGCTTTCTTGACACCTTCCACGATTGTGACTGGTAAATTGTGCCGCCAAACCCAATACCAGAAACCACCAGGATGCTGTAAATCCTCTTCAGTAATGGGGATGCCGCTACGATTGGAGACTTTCACCCAGATGCGATTTGGTACTAAAAGGAAGAAAGCGCGTGTTTCTTCTCTGTAAGGATGCTCGTATTTGATAAACTTGTGAATTTTCTGGCGATCTCTTCGGGGATGGTCGGGTTTGAAACAGCCCCACATCATCAGGGCGTAGTTGTTGAGCGGGTCAACTCCATTGCACCACCAGCCGCCTAATTCAATGTGCTGGTACTTTTTTAAATCGCGATCGCGTAATCGCCCATCATTGCGACGGGAGATTTTGGGACTGTAGAGCAGATATTCGTAGGGTAACGTTCCGTAGAGCGAACGCACATTCAAGTGAAAGATTTCTTCGTCAACTCCGCTGTTGAGCCATTCTTGTAAGTGTAGAGCTTGAGAATCAGATTCGATTATACGCATATTCCCTCTGTTTTTTGACGCATGGAAATGAAGCGGCATTGCACCCATGCCGCCGATTAAACTTAAAGTGAAGAGCTTATGCTGGCTATGAAATCCTCAACAGCCAGCCACAGCGTTATCTCCCGCTTCCTGTGTGTGGTCGAAATGTGAGATTGATACGGGTACTAACAACTTTGTTGGTCTTGGGAACCTGATGCAGATGTGTAGATTGACAGCCTGGGTGCATCACAAGCAAGCTCCCGTGTTCCAGCCAAAAATCAGTAGGTTTGCCATTTCTCGGCTTGATTTGGAATTTGCGACATGAACCCAGGCTGACTGATGCAATCGCCGGGTTAAGTCCCATCGATGGTTCGTTGTCTGCGTGCCAACCAATCGAATCCTGTCCACTGCGGTATTGATTGCCGATTACTATGCGGAACTTATAGCCAGTTAACCCAGTGATTCTGTCCCGCAAGCTAGACAGAGCCTCTGTCCACCATAGTGGTTTCAAAAACACGCTATTCGAGTAGAGGTAATCGCAGCCGTAGTCCCCGTAAATACATTCGAGGCGGGGAACGGACATTGTTTTACCCGCGATTCTAATTTGGTTCTGCTGCCACTCCAGTTTCAAGCAGCCTTGGTAAAGTTCATTGGCAAGTTCCTGGCTTAAGAAATCGGGGTAATAAGTGACTGGTAAGACTGGGGTTGATTCAGCAAATAAATTGAGTTGTTGCATGGTACTTTTCTCCAAATAAAGAAAGTATTCTGAAAACAATTGCTGTTAGTTTTGGTTGATGGAGAAGACTTCATTTTTCTTGAGAGACTTGCTCCCAATACTCAACAACAAAATCATGCGCTTGCTGTAACACTTGAGGGAGTAAAAATAAGGGGACTTCCCAAGCCGCAATCACACTACCAGCAAAACATTCTGCAAGTTCAATCCGAATACATTCTGGTAAATTACTCTCTAAAAACTTGAGTGAATGATCCTCGTTTTCTGGTAGTTGAACAAAAAAATAATCGTCGTGCATGATATCAGCAACAAGACCATATTTTTCTGCCAAGGTTTTTCGTAGAGTGTTCATAATTGTTGTTGAGTTAGGTAGGGAATTATTGAGAGATGACTTTTACGATTTCGGGCAACCAGCGCAGTTGAAAAACAGTTTGGTTTGAAGATTTGGCAACTGCGGGAACCATCCGCCCCCATTGCTTACCAGATTCAGTAGGACGATAAGGAATTTTCTTGTCATTTGTTCTGTATTGCAGTCCCGAATTTAGTAAGCAGTGGTTAACAGCCCGTGCCGACATTCCCACTACCTCACCGATTTGTGTTGGGTTGAGAAATGCATCCTCTGCAACATTGGTTTGAGCAATCGCAATCTTGAGTTCATCGGCTGCTGGCTTAAGTGCGGGGTTGACAATTGTTGCAGCATTAACTGCTAACTGGGCAGTGAGGGATTTGTCTAGTCCAGCAAATTCCCCCAACATCATTGCCAACTGTGCAGCTTCATGGGACGGAGCTAATGTATGTGGTGATTCTTGCTGTAATACTTGCTCTACTTGGGTTAAGAGCATCACTTTCATTAAAGTTCTATTAGCCCAGATGCGGAATTCGACAGAAACCCATCGAGCTAAATCAATGGCGATTTCTGGGTGAATCCAAGTGCTTTGTTCGCTTCCGTACCCCTGGATATCTATCACCAATAACGATATGAGGATCTTCATATCGTTAGAAAGTGCTTGTAAATACTGCTTTGTAGACTTGAGCTTCGTGTAATCAGCTAAGAATTTCCCGTTAGCTTTGCACATCTGACTTGCATTCACATAGCCTTTGGGTACAGCATATTTACCTATTTCCCCATCTTGAGGCATTTGATTAATTTCTGAGTCGTGCCAAAAATGTGTCAACATGATTCATTCCCTGGGTATTGAACAAATAATTGATTCAGGCATTCACACGCACCAAACTTTTTTCACCAACTAATGAGAAACGATTCGATATAGTTGGTGTCTTAATTAACGTTGGTGACATCAATTCAACAAGGTAAAACCAAGAATTATGCACCAGCGCAATCCCCAAAATCAGCCGTTGCTTTGTTCCCTTATCGTGAGAGCAGAGGATCACTCTTTCGCCCAAAACAAAAGCAGGTTTTTGCACGTTGAGGGTTTCTAACTCTCCAGTGGCGATAATTTGGTTTTGTGTAGCGTGGAGGATTTCTTTTCCACAATCAATTGAATAAATCCAACATTCATGCTTCCATTGCATCCCACAGCAGTAACCAAATGTTCTTGTGGTTCTGAGGTATACTCTCTCCAGTAAATTGACCTCAACGGGTGGAATTGTTCCACGCCAAGGTGGAGAAAGATACCAACATGTTTTGAAAGCGTTAATGTAGTCAATCATGCTTTTCTCCCTAACAAGTAATTAACTGCTTCTGGATCAAGAGAGGTAATACGTTTTTTAATTGATTGGGGTGGGTTGTCAAAAAACTGTTTGAGATGCCATCTCCGAATTTGGTAATGTCTGGCAGAGCGTCTTGTAGCTTTGAGCCATCCTCTTTTGACCCATCTTGTAACAGTTGAGAAATTCAATTGAAGGACTTGAGCAATTTCCTGGCAGCTATAATTATCAAGAGTGGGACGGGCTGAATAACCTAAGCTATTTAACTTCAGATAAATCGCAATTGGTGTGCGTTGATATCCTCGCCTTTTTAGGATTGAAGCTATTTGTTTGACTGTATAGACTTCAGCTTTTTCTTCAATAATTGCGAGTTCTTCATCAGTCCATTTGATACTCATCTGATTACCTCCTTCTCTGAAGAGATAGAATTGGTGTCTGGCTGTCCTTGTACAATTCGAGCGCTGATAAATTCAAAATCCACTTGAAAGATGTTCATATCTGTGGATATTTCTCCAATGTTGTAGCGGTCTACTATGTGCTGCTTGATAGCAGATTCATTCAGCCCATCAGGGATATCGATGTGTGCTTCACTGATGATTTTTTCAACAACTGTAACTATGACTCTCATGGGTAATTCCTCTGATGTTGAGAATTCAGGAGTCAGGAGTCAGAAATTAGAATAATTCTGAATCCTGAATTCTGAATTCTGACTTCTGACTTCTGACTTCTGACTTCTGACTTCTGACTTTTGATTTACACTGCCCCAGTCTTTACTGCTTGCAACTGCTGCATCCATGCGTTGATTGCTGTTAATTCATCAGCACCGCTAACAACAGCATCAACAACTTGGTTTTGATACAAAGATTCGGCATGATTAGGATACTCACACTTGTCTGCTGCCCAAGCCAAACACATTGTTTTTACCAGTTCATTAATCTTGGTAATATGAAGTTGACTTGGACGGTCAACATCCTGAAATTGCAACCACTCTCTGACTAAATCAAGTGGATAATCAAGCAAGGTGCGAATATTTTTGATTCGTAGGTCTTGAGGATGTACTGGTTGAGGAACTACGCTAAGTTTTGGTGGAGCTACTTTGGTTTCTGCTATAGGTGGGATAGTTAATGATGTGCCACCTAAGCGGGATTGAATGTCATTAATGAGAGTTCCCCAATCAGCATTTTTATTCCATTCTCTTTCAATTCTGGTTTTAGTTACTGCATCATATAGATTGCAGAAAACCGTATTTTGTTCACCAGCATTAGCAGCAATAATCAGTGGCTTAGAAAAATCCTGTACACCTGATGCAGCCAAGAGAAAGCTTTTGGTGAAGTTGGTTTCAACACCACTTCTGATGACATAAACTTCATCAGCATTGACTACAATATCAAGTTTGAGATTGTCTTTTTTTTGGAATTCTTTAGTCGTCAATCGCAGTTCACACAGATACCCAGTTAATGCTCTTTGGGAAACAGGGATGGTTTTCTCCCTGTCAATATCGTAGTGATACCAGAGATAAGATTCTCCACCTAACTCAGCATTTTTGACATATAAATAGATGGGTTCTGGAGGGTTGCATAAACCTAGTTTAATTTCAGTAACCATGTTCACCTCGGTTAAAGTTTTATTGATTGTTGTTCTGTGTGCAATAATGGGAATTCTGTAGCGGGAGAAAAACTTCCGTGCGTTCACTTGAATAAGCGGCACTCATTCAGATGAACGCTTTTGTATTAGGCAAAAGGTTCTCGATTCCGCTCTAGCTCCCATTGCAAATAAGTCAGTGCAGTTTGAGCATCGGCAATGTTTAAATCAGGTTGATATCCCAACTCTAGTAGTTGTTTGTAATCTGGGTGCGTAGCAATAAGGGATATCAGAGTTTGGGCTTGTTCAACTAATTGGTGTAGGTTGGGGTTAGACATTTCAATGCCAAGCCTGGAACATAAATCTTCCGCTTTTACACCTATTGTTCCTGCCTCAATCTCCGTTTCCAACTCTTCAAGTAAAGATTGAAAATTAGGGTGTTTATCGTTGATTTCAACTTCAAATAAATCTGCCCCCTTTGTAATAGTGGTTGCCCAATCGGGTAAAGTCTGTAGAATGGTCTTAGTGTAAAGTTTCATAATTGCTTCCTCTTCGATTAAGAGTTAAAAATCCTTGGTAATCTCTAACAAAAAACCGCGTCCCGTGTTCTGTACTTGCACCAGTTCTTTATCCAGCAGAGTTTGAATAACTGAATTTGAAACTTGGCATTGGAGAGAGTGCAGAGGAATACAACCACCACAAAGCCGAATCGAACGCAGCAGATGATTAGCTCTACGCTCAAAGTCGTTGTTTGCTTCCTTAGCCATTGTTTGCACCTCTGGTTAATACGGTTAACTGTCGGTTGAGAATGTTTATCTGTTGTTGATAAAAGTCAATCTCTGCGGTAATTTGCTGAAATAATTCTTCTGGTGTGAGCGGCTGAATTTGATCCTCTTTCAAGTACGATATCTCGTCAGAATTCTTGTTAGGCATCAATACATAACGCCATCCTTCATCAAATTGTTCAGCCAGTTCTGTACCATTCGGATAGTAATAAACTCCTAGAATCGTGCCTTGTTCTGTACGCTGTTCCAAAGTAAAGCGAGGGTAGCCCCAGTGTTGAGGGATTGAAATTGTGGGTTGCATTGATTTAATGGGGATTGGTGAATAAATAATTAGGGAAAGGGCAAAGGGGAAGGGAATGAAGAAATTTACCTTTTCCCCTTTCCCTTTAACCTTTTCCCAGGCGAAACCCAAGACTTACGCTGTGACTAACTCTGCTCTCTCCAGCAGCCGTTGCAATTTATCGCCAGTTAGCTGTTCTAAGGGTTGATCTAAAAAATATTCATCAAAAATGGATTTACCATCAGTAGACATGTCCACCATCGATAATGAGCGCACAGCATCAAGCACCGAGTTAGAATACTGCTGCTGGACTGAATAACGCCTCTTCACCCACCAGTTCCCGTCAGTGCATCCGACTTGCCCCAGTTTCACGCCCTTGTTGTTGTAAATGCCATCATCGAGAATTTCAAACCCGTAATTTTGGCACTTGTTGAAGATATGCGCCATGATTTGGTTTTCGGTCGTGGGGGGTGTTGCTTCTTGTTCCTGCACAGGTAATGAACCGTCTTTGTAGTGAGTGCAGATGAAGCGATCGCAACGCATTGGAGTGTTGGCACGAAATAATTCTTTATCGTTGACCATGACAACCCAGCGTTGCGTTAAGTGGTCATCGTCATGGGTGATGCTGGCTATCAGTTTGTCATCAGCGTAATATTCGTGATGGTTAAACGAGATTTCGACTATTCTGAGGGGTTCGGGAGCAACAGCTTGGGCTTGGTCAGCGATGTAGCTGTCGAGTTCGGCTTGGGCGGTGGCTTGGTTGTCGGGGGCAGCAGTAGTGAGTTTCTGAACCTTGCTTGACTGATAGTTAACAATGGCAGAAATCCAGGCATCCTTACAGCGTTTGTCAGTTACTTCGACTGTGCAGGCAATTTCGCTGTAGATTTGCTTAAGTCGGGCAATAGATTTCAGTTGCAGCTGTTGATGGCTGTAAATGGTATGTGTCATGATGGTATTTCCTGTTAAAGGATCAAAAGACGAGCGCACAAGTTTCCAAGGCGAGGGCGGTCGTCTTTTGCTTTTTGATATCTTTATAATATACACATATACACACATCGTCAAGTATGTATATAATCAAATCTGGTTGAATATATGTGTAGGTATTGATATGGTTAAAACGCTAGTGGCAAAAGATTATCGAGTTAAGCCAGGAAAATGGGGTGAAAGCAAGCAACGGGTTCAAATCATGTTGACTCCAACAGCGATTGAGCTTGTTGATGCTATAGCTGAACAGATGGAATTAACTAGAGCAGAAGTAATTGAGAGATTAATTCGTTCCAAATGTCTCAACCTTGAAACCTTAAAAGAGATTGCTGGGGATGACGATTAAAGAGCTTGCCAATCTTTGCTTTTGGTCTGTTTGACTACGAGTGATTCATGAACAACCCGCCCCGTAAGCGCAAGAAAGCCACCTCTACCGCATCCAGTGACGACACGCCACCAGATAACCTGACCCAAGAAGAAAACCCAGCTACAGCAACAATTACAGTTAGTGCTGTTGAAGTAACAGAGTTGACCCAAGAGGAGCAAAGCGATCGCCTACATCTGGAGAGGAAAGTGGAGCGGGCGTTCTTTGAAGCGGGGAAGGCGCTGGCGCAATTACGTGATCGCAGATTGTACCGCTCCACCCACAAGACGTTTGAGGAATATTGCCGCGATCGCTTTGGGCATAGTCGTCGCCAGTCTTATCTTTTAATGGATGCGGCTGTTGTTTTTGATAACTTGGTTGAAATTTGTGATCAATTTGATCACAAATTGCCCACAGCAGAGGGGCAAGTTCGACCCATGACAAAGCTTGAACCCCAGGAACAGCAGGAAGTGTGGCTAAAAGCAGTAGAAATTGCTGGTGGGAAAGTGCCAACTGGTAGAATTGTCAAAGATGTGGTGCAGCGCATCATGGAAAGGACGAAAGTACCAAACACATACCAAATTGGCGAAGTCTGCCAAATTCTTGTCAAAGACAACCTGGAACTGAGAGGCAAAGGTGGCTGCTGGGCAATTGTCAGCGCAGTGAATGACTTTAGTTGCACGGTGAGGATGTGGGATGGCGAGTACACCATTGGGTTGCAACACCTGAAGTCTTTCAACTACCTGCCTGCGGAATGTCAGCAGATGCAGGTGATTTGCGATCGCATTGCCAGGATATATTCCGATTCATTGGAGGAGACAGTCAAAAGCCTGTTGCAGTTATTGGGGAAGCTGAATCGACCAAATCTTACTGTTGTGGAAGAGAAATTATTGACGCTTCTGGAGTCAGAGTATGGGAGAATACCCTGAATAATTTTGGCAATTTGGCATCCAATGTCTTTGGGTTGCAGTTTCAATGGAGATATCACCACAACGGGACAGTAAGGAAGTTAAGTTGTACGAGGGATGTGGCAAAACTTTCCGCAACTGGTGTCCCGTGCTACGCCAGTTGTAAGCGTGAGTGCTGTAAAAACGCTCTACATATTGATACAGCGCTCGTAAGTGAACGCCATCAGTCTGCAACTGGCTAGAAATGAACAAAACCAAATAGGATTTCAGAAGATGAAAAATCTAGATAGCTGGATTGCTGTATAGTTTTGGTTATGCCAGATTATCATCTCAAGAGTTGCTCTATGATTGCTCTACCTGGTATTGCCATCCAAGACAAGATATATGAAAGTTCTAATTCTCTAGTGTACCGGGGCATCAGAGACGATGGAGTACGGCTCGTCGTAAAAATATTAAAGCTTGATTATCCCTCTCCCCAAGAACTAACCCGCTACAGACAGGAATATAAAATTACCCGTTCCCTAAATCTGGAAGGAGTTATCAAGGTATACAGCCAGCAGGACTATCAACGGACTCTGGTGATTATCTTAGAAGATTTTGGGGGAGAGTCCTTAGAGCAATGGATGCACAAGCGCCCAGATATCTTCTGCCCCATGCCTTTATCCACTTTTCTCGGTGTTGCGATCGCTGTTTGCGACATTTTAGGCAGAATTCATGCAGCCAATGTCATTCATAAAGATATCAACCCTGGAAACATAGTCTTTAATCTAGATACTGGCGTTGTAAAAATTATTGACTTTGGGATTGCGACCCAATTTAACCGCACGAATCCGACGTTCAAAAGTCCCCATGTGTTAGAAGGCACGCTTGCCTATCTGTCGCCAGAGCAAACCGGGCGGATGAACCGGATGCTCGACTATCGCACCGATTTCTACTCGCTAGGCGTAACCTTCTACGAACTGTTAACTGGACAGCTACCGTTCCCCACTCAAGACATCCTGGAGCTAGTTCATTGTCATATTGCCAAACCGTCGATTCCTGTGCATAAATTGAACGCCACAATTCCCAAACCCATTTCAGGGATAATTTTGAAGTTGATGGCAAAAAATGCGGAGGATCGCTATCAAAGTGCCTGGGGCATCAAAGCGGATCTAGAACGCTGCGCCGGGCAACTGGCAGAAATGGGTCAGATCAACGCCATGTCGTTGGGACTGCAAGATGTTTCAGAACAGTTTTGCATTCCTCAGAAACTGTATGGACGAGAAGCCCAGACTAAAGCATTATTGGCGGCGTTTGACAGAGTGGCAGGAACGGGGAATGTTGGCGAAGCCCAGCGACCAGAGGAAAGCATAGGAAATTCTCAATTCAAAGTCGAAATGATGCTGGTTTCTGGCTATGCGGGAATTGGCAAATCAGCACTAGTGCAGGAACTCTACAAATCCATCACAGCAAAGCACGGCTATTTTATCTCTGGTAAATTTGACCAATTAGGGCGTAATATTCCTTACAGCGCGATCGCCCATGCCCTGCAAAAACTGGTGCAACAACTGCTAGGTGAACCCGATGAGCAGTTGCAACAGTGGCGATCGCGTCTGCTCTCAGCTTTAGGAAGCAATGGGCAAATCATCATTGATGTCATTCCGGAAGTTGAATTAATTATTGGCAAACAGCCACCCGTACCCGAAGTTGGAGCAACGGAAGCTCAAAATCGCTTTAATCGAATCTTTCAAAATTTTGTGCGGCTGTTTTGTTCAAAAGAACATCCACTGGTCATCTTCTTAGACGATTTACAATGGTTCGACTCCGCAACGCTGAAGTTAATCGAGTTAATATTACTCGATGAGCAAACCCAATATCTGTTTTTGATCGGAGCCTATCGAGATAATGAAGTGACCTCAACGCATCCGTTGGTTTTGACGCTAGAGAGCCTGCGAAAACAGGGAGCAATACTTCAGGAAATCATTCTGACCCCCTTAACATTGGAATCGTTGAGTCAATTGGTAGCTGAGACATTACATCACAATCCTGAAACTGTTCGTTCCCTAGCCCAAGCTGTGTCACGTAAAACCGAGGGCAACCCGTTCTTTGTTGGTGAATTTTTGAAACTGCTGTATGGCGAAAATCTGTTAGTCTTTGATACACAACGGTTGAGCTGGCAATGGAACCTGGCTGAGATTGAAGCTCAAGATTTTACTGACAATGTGGTGGAGTTGCTGCTGCGTCAGTTGCAGAAATTACCGGAAGCAACACAGCAAATTCTCTGTCTGTCCGCTTGTATTGGAGCTGAATTTGATTTAAAGACGTTAGCGATCGTTTGCGAAAAATCACTGAAAGCAATTTTCCAGGATCTACTAGCAGTAATACAAGCGGGATTAATTCAACCTCTGTCTGAATTGGACGAAGATTTGTTAGTTCAAGAGTATAAGTTTCTGCACGATCGCGTTCAGCAAGCGGCTTATGCTCTGATTGATGAATCACAGAAACAGGTTGTTCATCTTCAAATCGGTCGCAATTTGCTCGAAAAAACTTCACCAGAGCAACGATCTGATCGGTTGTTTGAAATCATCGATCATCTCAATCAAGGACTTGAGCTAGTCACTGCTCGATCAGAACGAACTGAAATTGCCAGATTGAATTTAATGGCAGGTCAGAAAGCAAAGGCAGCAATGGCTTATGAAGCAGCTTTTAAGTATTTCAATACAGGGTTTCACCTCCTCAATTCAGAGAGTTGGCAGAGCGAGTATGATCTCACCTTAGCGCTGTACTCAGAAGCAGCAGAAACGGCGTATCTCCAGGGTCGCTTTGATGAGATGGAACAGTTGATAGAAGTGGTACTCGCTCGTGCCAAAACAGTGGTTGACAAAGTGCAGGCTTACGATAGCAGAATTCAAGCGTTTTTGTCACAGGGCGATCTAGAAGAAGCACTTAAAATTGGACTGGAAGTGTTGAAGCTCCTGGAAGTAGTCTTACCGGAAAATCCAAGTCAGGTCGATGTTCAGAGGGGATTGGAGGAAACGACTGCACTGTTAGCTAGACGAGAAATCGAAGACTTAATTGATCTACCAGAGATGACTGCACCAGAACCGCTAGCAGCAATTTATATCCTGGCGAATATTGGGGCGGCTGCATTTATCAGGTCACCAGCACTATTCATGCTGACTACTGGCAAAATGGTAAATTTATCGCTCGACTACGGTAATGCTGCCTGGTCACCACTGGGTTATGTTGGCTACGGATTTATTTTATGTGGAGCCGTTCAAGACATTGAACTCGGCTATAAATTGGGTCAATTGGCTCTAAGTTTGGCAGAACGATTGAATACCAAAAGAGGCAATGCTAAAGCATTACAGTTATTTAGTGACCATGTTATGCAATGGAAGGTACATCTTAGGGAGACGATACCACTGCTGGTTGAGGTGTATCAAAACGGAGTGGAAACCGGAGACTTTCAAATCGCTGGCTATGCTGCATATGACGTGTGCTACAACTCGTTTTTCGTTGGTGAAGAACTCACCCAACTGGAACAGAAAACGGCAACCTACAGCAAAGCGGTTGATCGAATCAGACGGGAAAGCCCCTCGACTTGGATTGCAATCGTGTGGCAGACCATTCTTAATTTGTTAGATCGGTCTGAGAATCCCAGCCGCTTAATGGGTGGGGTATGTGATGAAGAGCAAGGGTTGCCACATGCGATTGCAGTTAAAGATGGAATTGCAATTCAAATGTTTTATTTACACAAAGTTATGTTGTGTTATCTCTTTGAAGAAGAGCGCCAAGCTGCACAAACTGCTGTTTTGGCAGGGCAACATTTTGAAGAGGCAACAGCAATCAGGATTTTACCTTTATTCTGTTTCTACCATTCTTTGGTGCTTTTGAGCCTATCGCTCGATGCTTCAAACTCCCAAAGAGCAGTTTGGCTAAATAGTGTGACCACCAACCAAGAAAAGATGCAAAAATGGGCAGAACACGCCCCGATGAATTATCTCCATAAATTTCATCTGGTCGAGGCAGAGAAAGCGCGAGTTTTAGGGCAATTCTTTGAGGCCGAGGAACTTTATGAACGAGCGATCGCAGGTGCTGCTGAAAATGAGTATATCCAGGAAGAAGCATTAGCTTATGAATTAGCGGCTAAACATTATCTGGTGCGAGGTCGGTCAAAAATTGCTCAAACTTATATGAAAGAGGCGCACTATTGCTACGATCGCTGGGGCGCAACCGCTAAAGTTAAAGACTTAGAAAAACGCTATCCACAGTTCTTTTCTCAGTCGTCTAGAGCCGCTTCCACATCAATTCCTATTACTGCTGAAACTATCCCTAATCCCTTCCATACCGCTTTCGATTTAGCAGCAGTGATGAAAGCTTCACAGGCGATTTCTCGTGAAATTGAACTGAAGCAACTGCTGCGCTCACTGATGCAAACTTTAATTGAGAATGCTGGCGCACAAACCGGATATCTGATTTTAGAAAACTCAGGAGAATGGTCGATTGAAGCGGCTTGTGAACTCAATGCCAATGAGAATGCTTGTGCGACTCAGGTGTTACAGTCTATTCCAATTGCCGATCAATTGCCAGAATCAATCATTCAATATGTGATTCGGACTCTGAAGCCTGTCACCTTAAATGATGCGACTCGTGAAGGTGCTTTTATTAATGAGCCATACATTCAACAGAACCAGCCTCAATCTATTTTCTGTTTGCCGCTGCTGAATCAAGCCAAGCTGGTCGGTGTATTGTATTTAGAAAATCGGTTAGCAACTGGAGTATTTACACCAGAGCGATCGCAGGTCTTGCAGCTATTATCGACTCAAGCAGCGATCGCCATCGAAAATGCCAACCTTTACTCAGAACTGCGGGCTAAGGAAAGCAAGATTACCCAGTTCCTTGAAGCGATTCCGGTGGGAATTGCGATCGTGGATGCGATGGGTCGCCCTTACTATACCAACCAATACGGCAACCAACTCACGGGCAAAGAAACTGATACTTCCATAGCACCGGAGCAGATCTCAGAGGCTTATCAGCTTTACGTAGCGGGAACGGATCAAATCTATCCAGCGGAGAGCTTGCCTACTGTGCGGGCATTAAGGGGCGAACGCATTAGGACTGAAGATATAGAAATTCGTCGAGATCGTGTCTCAATTCTAATTGAGGCACGGGGAACACCAGTTTTTGATCGACAGGGCAATATCACTTATGCGATCGCTACCTTTCAGGACATTACAGAGCGCAAACAAGCCGAGAAACTCCTAGCCGACTACAACTGCACTTTAGAGCAACAGGTCGCAGAACGAACTGCTGCGTTACAACGCAGTGAAGCCAATTACCGTAACCTGATTCAAACTGCGAATTCAATCATCCTTCGCACGGATAGGCAAGGACGAATTCGATACATGAATGACTATGGACTGAGCTTTTTTGGTTATGAGGAAGATCAGATTTTAGGGCATACCCTACTGGAAACAATCGTTCCAGAAACCGAAACATCTGGACGTAATCTCAAGCAGCTTGTTCACAATCTGTTTCAAAATCTTGAAGATTCCTTGCCTCAAGCTTACCTGCAAACCGAGAATGAGAACCTTTGTCGAGACGGTAGACGGGTTTGGATTGCCTGGTCGAATCAAGCCATCTTCAATGACCAGGGAGAGGTCGTTGAAATCTTATCGGTGGGCAATGACACCACCCAGCGTAGACAAGCAGAAGAGGCATTACAACGCAGTGAAGCTAAGTTCCGCAATATTTTTGAAAACTCACAGGTTGGCATCTTCCGCACCCGCCTCTCGGATGGATTACTTCTCGATGCCAATCAACGCTATGCCAATCTGCTTGGCTTTGATTCATCAGAGGAGATGATTGGGCTTGAACACGCCACAGACTACTATGTAAATCCCAGCGATCGCCAACAATTCCTTGAGGTGCTGAAGCGGGATCGGGAAGTGCGAAGCTATGAAGCACAGGGGCGAAAACGAGATGGGACAGTGTTTTGGGGACTTTTCTCTGCTTATCTGAATGCAGACGATGACTACATTGAAGGGGTGATTGCGGATATTAGCGATCGCAAGCAAGCAGAAGCCGCTCTACAAACGAGTGAAGAACGACTACGCTTAGCATTAACCGCTTCAAATCAAGGACTCTACGATTTCGATTTAAAGACTGAAGAAAGAATTGTTAACCCGGAATACGCTTTAATGCTGGGCTACGATCCAGCAACATTCCACGAAACCATTCCTGAATGGATTGCTCATTTGCATCCTGATGACAGAGAATCAGTTGTCGCAACCTACCGTGCTTGTATTACTGGAGAAATCCCCAACTTTCAAGTAGAGTATCGCCGTCGTACCCAGGATGGTCAGTGGAAATGGATTCGTTCTGTCGGCAAAATTGTTACCTGGAATGAATCCGGTGAACCCATCCGAGCGTTGGGAGTTGTTACGGATATCAACGATCGCAAGCAAGCAGAAGAGGCCCTACAAGCCTCAGAGTCAAAGCTACGGACTCTCATTAAGGCAATCCCCGATCCATTATTTGTAATGACTGCTGAAGGGCGATTTCTTGAAATAATCGTACAGGAACCAAATCTGCTATGGCAACCCTTTGAGGAGATGATTGGTAAAACCATGCATCAACTCAGAGAGGAACAAGCCGATCAATTTCTAGGTTATATTCAGCAGGTGCTGAGAACCCAACAAATCCTCACAGTCGAGTACAGTGCGTTTCTAAGTGGACGAGAAGCCTGGTTTTCGGCTCGCATTGCCCCAATCGACCACGATCAGGTGATTTGGCTGGCGCGAGATATTACGGCGCTGAAGCAAGCAGAAGAAGCCTCAATTTTAGAGGAGCGCAACCGCATGGCGCGTGAAATTCATGACACACTCGCTCAGGCGTTTACAGGCATTCTGGCTCAGGTGGGAGCTGCAAAACAGGTGCTAATGGATGATGTAGAAGCAACTCAGGCACACCTAGACCTGATCAAAGAATTGGCGCGAACTGGACTGTCTGAAGCGCGGCGATCGGTCGTCGCGCTCCGTCCTCAGCTTTTGGAGGAAGGCAGTTTACAGAGCGCTCTACATCGTCTCGTCGCTCAGACTAGAGCTGCCGCAATGGATACCACTTTGTATTATGAGATTGAGGGTGCAGTGTATTCTCTACCCACTGAAGTCGAGAATAACTTACTACGAATTGGGCAGGAAGCATTAACTAATGCGATTAGATACGCCAATGCTGACGAAATTCGAGTGGAGCTAGTCTACGATCGCGACCAGTTTTGCTTGCGCGTGAGAGACAATGGACAGGGCTTTGGAGTTGGCAGTATTTCAGCCTCTGAGGGTTTTGGCTTACTCGGCATGAGCGAACGGGCTGAGCGCATCGGCGCACAACTCACGATTAGGAGTCAACCTGGACAAGGAACAGAAATTATTGTCACCGTCAACCTTTGAGTGAGCATTACAATGAGCCAAGCTACGACCATTCGGGTTCTGATTGCGGACGATCACGCCATTTTTCGGCAAGGATTAGCCACGATTATCAACCGTGACCCAGATATGCAGGTGATTGCACAAGCCGAAAATGGGGAACAAGCGATCGCCGCCTTTCGGGAACACCAACCAGATGTAACGCTAATGGATCTGCGAATGCCTGAAGTAGAGGGGGTCGCCGCCATCAGTGCAATTTGTGCTACTGCTAAATCTGCTCGGATTATTGTACTGACCACGTATGATAGTGACGAAGATATTTATCGGGGATTGCAGGCAGGCGCAAAAGGATACCTGTTGAAAGAAACTGAACCTGACGAGCTTCTGAATGCGATTCGCACCGTTCATCGGGGTCAGAAGTATATTCCGCCCGATGTGGGAGCAAAGTTAGTACAGCGCCTCAGCAATCCAGAACTGAGTGAAAGAGAACTAGAAGTACTCCGCTCGCTGGCACAGGGGATGAGTAACGCTGATATTGCGGCTGCTTTGAGCATCGGTGAAGGCACGGTTAAATCCCATGTCAATCGGATTTTGAATAAGTTGGATGTGAGCGATCGCACCCAAGCTGTGATTGTTGCCGTTAAGCGCGGCATTGTAAGTTTGTAGGATGTACTTTCGATCAAATTCGGATTCTAACTTAAGTTAGAGCCTACCTTCTATCTTAAGAAGGAGCGGCTGCTCCATCAAATTACAGCCTAAAAATGTTAACTCACTGTAGACGACAACTAAAACCCAATTGCTTATATTGAATTCATGTGGATTGAGCAAGTGAATCGCAAGGTTCCATGCTTGATACAGATGTAGAAAGATGATCGACGACCATAGTTCCAGTTCTTTAGTTGTGCCAGCTTCAACCCAAGATCACAGTCAAGGTGTGCTAAGTGCCGCCGTGGTATTAGTGATGTATGGGGATTATCAATGTCCTAGAAGTGCAGCCGTTTACAAGCTGATTAAAATCATTCGGCAAGAGCTTACGGTTTCTTTTGGAGAGGATTATTTATGTTTTATCTTCCGCCATTTTCCACAGATCCAGATTCATCCACAGGCACAACGGGCAGCCCAAGCAGCCGTTGCCGCCGCCGCCCAAGGAAAGTTTTGGTTAATGAGCGATACTTTATTTGACCATCAACAAAGGTTGGAGAACGGTTATCTTGTCGAGTACGCCAATGATTTAGGGCTTGACATTCCTCAATTTCTCAAAGAGTTGTCTAAACAAGTGTATGTCGATCGCATCAATGAAGATATCGAAGGCGGAATACAGAGTGGAGTGACGACTACCCCAGCCCTGTTTATCAATGGAATTCGGTATACCGAGCGCTGGAACACGACGGAGTTGATGGCTGCCATGATTGCTGCAAGTTATTAAGTTCCCCGATCTTTGCTCTCAATTCATATCTGACTTGCCTGTAAGTGCTGTAAGCCATCTAATTTTGATGGCTAGATTTTGCCTGTTTCACTGAACAAATTTGCCGCTTTTTGAACCATGCCAACAACTGAATTCCTGCGTATTGATTTAGTGAATTACAAATCGGTATTTCATTGAGGATAGTTCTATGACGCATTCACTAGTACAAGGCAAGAATAATTCTGGGCATGAAGGTACACCTCAGACTGGTTCTCTTCGCGACTCCTCAGTTAATCATGCCCTGATTGCGATCGCGCAAGAAGTCACTGAGTTGCTGAGACAAACTTACCCGATACAAACTGACGAAATTGAAACAGGAGAAACAGAATGATACTGCAAGATAAAGTGGCGTTAGTCACTGGCGGAACTTCAGGAATTGGTCGTGCAACCGCGTTAGCGTACCCCTACGGGGAAGCAAGCTACGCGTAGCGTTCCGTAAAGCCTGCGGCATAGCTACGCTTAGGGCGCAGCCTCTCGTAGAGAAGGAAAGCTTAACGTTTGCGTAGCGTCTCGCAGAGAAGTTATCGCATTTGGTGCTGCTGGAGCAAAGGTAGTATTCTCAGGCAGACGCGATGCAGAAGGTGAAAAAACTGCCAAACTGATTCGTGAAACAGGCGCTGAATGCTTATACGTTCATTGAAACAAGTTCACTAACATCACAAAAATCTGACAAATCATTTTAAGAATCTGAAAGCAGTCAAGCATTGGAACTCAAGACACTTTAGATAGATAGAACCAGGAGTATTTAATCATGGTCAAAGAGCAAACTGTAGACGGACAAGCTTCTTTACAAGCAACTACCAATTTGACACCAGCCCAGGAGTCTTTGCAAGCACTTTGGGAAGAGCATTTACAGTACGAGTTTGGCACTCACAGTACTGAAGATGCCCTCGCTACGATGGTTGAAGATGCTTACGTTAACCACATCCCGGTAATGACTGGGGGAGTCGGGAAACCAGCACTGCGCGAGTTTTATTCCAAATACCTCATTCCACAGATGCCGCCGGACACGGAGTTGACCCTAATCTCGCGCACGATCGGGACAGATCAACTCGTGGATGAAATGGTGGCTAAGTTCACTCATACTGTTTGGATGGAATGGATATTACCCGGCGTTGCTCCCACCGGAAAACGGGTGGAAGTGCCAGTAGTAGCGATCGTCCAGTTCCGTGACGGCAAACTAGCCCACGAACACATTTACTGGGATCAGGCAAGTGTATTGCTTCAAGTCGGCTTGCTCGATCCGGGTACACTTCCCGTCGTGGGCGTTGACAGTGCGCGTAAGGCGATCGATCCCAACTTACCTTCAAACACACTAATCGATCGCGACTAAATGTAGGAGCCAGCAAATATCAATGCCTAAACCCGCCATTTTGCAATCAGGATCGTACTCATCCTGGTTGTAGGAGGTGCTTCTTATTGCTGGCCCCTACACGTATTGCTCATTGAGTTTTTGACAAAGTGACACAGCCATTCACAACAAGAGGTAACTATCATGATGCTGAAAGACAAGGTTGCTTTGGTGACTGGCGGAACATCGGGCATCGGTCGAGCAACCGCGATCGCTTATGCCCAACAACAAGCAAAGGTGGTGGTAGTTGGTCGTCGAATTGATGAAGGTGAAGAAACGGTTCGATTGATCAAAGAAGCTGGCGGAGAGGCTATTTTTGTGCAAGCAGATGTCACGAAAGAAGCCGATGTTAAAGCAATGGTTGATAAAACGGTTGACGTTTTTGGTCGGTTGGATATTGCCTTTAATAATGCAGGAACTGTCGGCGAAAATCCCTCACTGATTGAGCAAACAGAAGCGGAATACGATCGCATTATGAACATCAATGTCAAAGGCGTTTGGTTGTCGATGAAATATGAAATTGCTCAGATGTTGAAACAGGGAAGTGGTGCAATCGTCAATACATCATCTGGGGCTGGAGTCGTTGCACTTCCTGGCGTACCCCTCTACACCGCGAGTAAACATGCAGTAGTAGGTTTAACAAAAGCCGCCGCGCTCCAATATGCCAAAGCGGGTATTCGCATTAATGCCGTTGCACCAGGGTCAATCGAAACAGATATGTTTGAAGCAGCTACAGGTGGGCAGGATGAGGTCAAAGCTTATATAACAGGACTTCACCCGATCGGACGAATTGGAACACCGCTTGAAGTTGCAAATGCAGTTCTGTTTTTATCATCTGACATGGCATCGTTCATAACAGGTGAAACGTTGATGGTAGATGGTGGGTTTGTAGCGCAGTAGTCGAACGACAGTGCGAGATGACAACACTTGCAGGCAAAGTTGCACTGGTAACGGGTGGTTCTCGCGGTTTAGGGACGGCGATCGTAGGGTATGCGAAAGGTGTCCAAGATTCCAAATCTGAGTGTCGAAGTTCAGTCGGAAGAAAATCAAAAAAGAGAATTGTACGATGAAAATACGCTACGGGTTTCGACAGGTCGGCGATGTCGAAGTGTTCTACCGCGAGGCGGGGTCAAGCAATGCGCCAATGATACTGCTGTTGCACGGCTTTCCGACCGCTAGCCACATGTTCCGCAACCTGATCCCTCTGCTTGCCGATCGCTTTCGGCTCGTCGCGCCGGATCTGCCTGGTTTCGGACAGACTAAGGCACCGCCACGCGGGATGTTCGACTATACGTTCGACCACCTTGCCGACGTAATCGAGGGCTTCGTCGATGCTTTGTCGCTCGATCAATACGTACTCTACATCTTCGACTACGGTGCGCCAGTAGGTCTGCGTCTGGCGATGCGCCATCCTGAACGGATATCTGCGATTATCTCGCAGAACGGCAACGCCTACCTTGAGGGTTTCAGTGATGAATGGGGATCGTGGGAGACCTATTGGCGCGAACCGAGCGCAGCGAACCGGGAAGCCTGCCGCTCCTCGCTCACGCCAGACACAATCCGGAATTGGCAGTACGGTATCGGAGCCGATCCAAACCTTTTGTCGCCCGACGGCTACGAACTCGACATCGCCTACATGGGGCGAGCGGGCGCGGAGGAGATCCAGCTCGATCTGATCCTCGATTACCGCAGCAACGTCGCGCTCTATCCAGCCTTCCAGTCCTACTTTCGTGAGTACCGTCCGCCGCTTCTCGCCGTCTGGGGTCGTCATGATCCGGCGTTTCTGCCCGCTGGTGCTGCCGCTTATCAGCGAGATCTCCCGGATGCAAAGATTCATCTGCTCGATGCCGGACATTTCGCGTTGGAGACCCATGCGGAGGAGGTAGCAACGTTGATCCGCGCGTTCCTCGACAGCACGATCGGTTCCACGCTGCGTCTTGAAAGGGAGAACTTACCTACGCTGAGTGGTATCAAAATTCCGTCACTGTTTATTCTAAATCAAGGAGAGTTGGCACAGATGGAATCTATGAAAGCAGCCGTATTAACTGCGTTTGGTGATGCTGAGAAGTTTGAGATTCAAACGGTTCCCACACCAACACTGAAGGCGAATCAGGTGTTAGTCAGAGTTTGTGCAACCTCGATTAACCCGGTCGATTACCAAACTCGTCGTGGTGATTACAAGGAACTGGTTCAATTACCCGCCATCCTTGGAGTCGATGTTTCAGGGGTGATTGAGGCAATTGGCAAAGCTGTGACTGATTTCAAGGTGGGAGACAACGTGTATTACTCGCCGCAAATTTTTGGAGAATTCGGTAGCTACGCTCAGTATCATGTGGCTGATGCAGCGATTGTTGCATTGAAGCCTGCAAATCTATCGCACATTGAAGCAGCTTCTTTTCCGCTTGCAGGCGGAACGGCTTGGGATTGTCTAGTGACTAGGGGCAACCTACAAGTTGGTGAAACAGTTCTCATCCATGCGGGTGCGGGTGGAGTGGGTTCGATCGCAGTTCAACTCGCCAAAGCGATCGGGGCATACGTTTTTGCAACGTGTAGTTCTAGAAACCGAGATTTCGTGACAGAACTGGGCGCAGATCGGGTGATTGATTACAAAAATGAAGATTACGTAGAAGTCATTCGTCAAGAAACAAATGGACTGGGTGTGGATTTAGTTCTAGATACGATCGGTGGAGAAACAATTCAGCGTAGTCTAGAAATCATTCGTCCCTTCGGTAGGCTTACAAGCATTGTAGACATTGCAACTCCGCAATCGCTTTTTGAAGCATGGGGTAAGAATCTGACGATTCATTTTGTGTTTTCACCCCAGTACCGAGCAAAATTAGAGGCTTTGACAAAACTCATCGAGCGTCATCAGCTTCGCCCAGTGATTGATTCAGTATTTTCTTGGGATCAGGTCGTTCTGGCACATCAGCGTCTAGAGCAGGGAGGAACACGGGGCAAAGTTGTGCTGAAGTTTACAGAAAATTAGACCAGCTTTACGGCGTTGGTAATTGCTAAACGGATCGGAGTTTAATTGTGTGCCGAAGGTCAATATTGATTGGGACAGGAGAAACAGGATGATACTGCAAGATAAAGTGGCTTTAGTTACTGGAGGAACATCGGGAATTGGTAGAGCGTTAGCGTTCGCGCAGCGTTCCGTTGGCGCAGCCTCTCGTAGAGAAGGAAAGCTTAACGTTCGCGTAGCGTCTCGCAGAGAAGTTATCGCTTAAAGCATCCAATTGAACAGAGGAGAGATTCAAATGTCAGCCAAAAATAAAGCAATCTTAGAAAAGGCAAACGCGGCGATCGCCCAAGGCAACAATGAAGGATTCTTGTCGTTCTGAACCGATGATACGCAATGGATGCTTGCCCCATCTTTGAAGTCTGCTTAACACAGCATTGTTAAGACGGTGCTCGATCGCTGCATAACAATTGTGATGCAACAGACAAAAACACATCATCAATTTACAACGGATAAACCTCTCATGCCTTACATTACCGTTGGTCAAGAAAACTCTGCAACCATCGATCTCTACTACGAAGATATTGGGACAGGTCAACCGATTGTTCTGATTCATGGATTTCCATTGAACGGACATTCCTGGGAGAAGCAGGTTTTAGTTTTACTGAATGCAGGATATCGAGTAATTACCTACGATCGCCGAGGATTTGGCAACTCCAGTCAGCCCTCATCTGGCTATGACTACGATACCTTCGCCGCCGATTTGAATACACTCATGACCAAGCTTGACTTGCAAAATACCGTGCTGGTCGGTTTTTCAATGGGAACAGGTGAAGTCACACGTTATCTTGGCAAATACGGCTCAGAGCGGGTGCAGAAAGCCGTGCTGATGGCTCCCGTTCCACCGTTTCTGTTAAAGACAGACGACAATGCAGAGGGTGTTGATCAAAGCGTTTTCGATGGCATTATGAAAGCGATTGTTGACGATCGTCCAGCTTATTTCTCTGCCTTTTTCAAAGAGTTCTTCAATGTTGATGTATTGCTTGGCGATTCTCGTTCCGAGAGGCTACGCCAACGCATCAGCAATGAAGCGATCCAAGCCAGTTGGAATGTGGCAGTAGGGGCTTCTGCTAAAGGGACTTTGGACTGTGTACCCTCCTGGCTCACCGATTTCCGCGATGATCTGCCCCGCATTGATGTGCCGACTCTGATTATTCATGGAGATAGCGATCGGATTCTGCCCCTTGAGTCCACCGCAGCAAGACTTCCAAAGCTGATTAAAAACAGTCAACTGGTTGTCATTCCCGGCGGGCCGCACGCCATCAACTGGACTCATGCTGATCAGGTCAATCCCTTGTTACTGGACTTTCTTCAGCAGAAATAATCAGTGACCTGCCGGATTCCTGTCCTGTGAAAAAACGCTGTGATTCATCAGTTGAGTCAGGCTCAAATGATACACATGAATGGCATTAAGTTAAGCTGAAGGGTAGGTGGCGTAAGGATTGCAGGGATGCAGAGGGGAATTTCTAAATATCTGAACGCAATGCCTAAAATTTCTTCTTTCTCCTCTGCTCCTTTGCTCAAGAGCACAAGAGCTGCCTCAACGATTTTCCCTTTTCAAGCGTGCCATTCCTTCCAGGAGCAAAGTCGTCGTCGTCAGCATATGAAATAGATGCTGTTGTGAAAGAGTATTTCTGAAGCCAAAACTGGGGCTACAAAGCAATGCGACAGGCATTTTTGCTTCAGTTTTTGTCCGCTATTGAGGATAGAGTATCGTAAATTCAAAGGAGGAAAATTATGTCTGCAACAGTAGAAACGCCACAGATATCGCGAATTGAAGTGCTGGCATCCGGTCTGGATAGTCCACGTAAGCTGAACTTTGGACCTGATGGGGCACTTTATGTTGCCGAAGCAGGACGAGGGGGGACAGGTGCCAGTATTCCATCTCCAACTCAACCGGGCGCGTCTGTATTCTATGGTGCAACAGGTGCAATTACCCGGATTCAAAACGGTGTTGTAAAACGAGTCGTAACTGGACTACCATCGCTGGCATTACCCGATGGATCGGATGCAGCAGGTGTGAATGACATTGAGTTTGATGCCTATGGAAACGCCTATGCGATCGTTGGTCTTGCTGGTAATCCAGCTAATCGAGATAACCTTCTACAAGTTCCTGATTTTAGCCAGTTGCTCGCGATCGATAACTTTGATGGTGGTGCTTCCTGGACAAGATTGAGCGATTTTGGTGCTTATGAACAAAATAACAACCCTGATGGGCAAAACGTAGACACCAACCTCTATGACTTGCTGATTGCAGATAATATAGCCTATGTCGTAGATGCAGGTGCCAATGCTTTGCTCTTTCAGCGAGCCTTTGGTGGCGAACCGACTTTAGAAACCGTCTTTCCAACTCGTACCACGACTGATCCACTCACAGGTGAAGCCGTGGTGCGGCAGCCTGTCCCCACCTCAGTTACCGTTGGCCCTGATAACGCTCTCTATGTTGGCGAGTTGACTGGGTTTCCTTTTCAAGCAGAAACTGCACAAGTTTATCGCATCAATGCTGAAGGTCAACCGGAAGTCTATGCAGGGGGATTTACGCATATCGCCGATCTGGCCTTTGATAAATTTGGCGGTCTATATGTCCTGGAATATGATGCGGATGGAATCTTGAATGGAAGTGACGCAGGTGCCCTGATTTATGTGTCTCCAAATGGTAAAACTCGCACCACGATCGCGGATGATGAGCTAATTAATCCGACAGGTCTAGAAATCGGTTCTGATGGTGACATTTACATTTCCAACAAAGGCTTTATCGCAGGACAAGGAGAGGTGCTGCGGTTGAGTTTAGAGAAGGATATAACCTTCGGTTGTGCTCCGCCGTATGACCTGGTGAAGCACTGCATAATGGCGATCTCGGCAGATAGCGATCTGGCGAATGTCTATTATCCTCTGTTGAGTCATTCGTTTCCTGTCCAATTATATTCAGGAGCTTGAACAGTGACAAAACCGAACATTTGCAGGAGGTCTAATGTTTATCGATTACCTTACACTCATGCTGATTAATCTATCGGCTGGACTCGCTCTGTTAGCTAGTTATGTGTATTTTGGTCTTGGTACTTCAAATCAGAAACGCTGGATTCCTGGTTTTGGTGTAGTCGGTGCGATCGCTTTAGTCACTGGCTTACACATGACTTTTACCTGGCCCATTATTGGTAGTTTCAATGTTGCCTTTGGTGAAACAACTGTTCTGTTTGGCATTTTGTTTGTAGGAACTTCCCTAACTCTGGCAATGGGTTGAGAATTATTTACCCTGGGCATTTATGGATTCTTTGCAGGACTGGTATCGCTTCTAATTGGCTTTCGCATCATAAACCTGGGAATAACACAACTTCCTTTGCTGTCAGGAATTGGGTTCATTCTCGTTGGCTTAGGAGGAATTTTTTCTGTACCAACCCTCTCTCTCAAATCAACCCGGCTCTTGCGAACTATTGGAGCAATTGTGTTAAGTGTGGCAGCTCTCATCTTTGCTTATATCGGATTGACTGCCTACTGGGCGCATCTTGCGGACTTTTCGACATGGAAGCCCCTGCCAAGATAGTCGCCGTAAAACAACCATCATTAATCACGTAACTAAAAAGGAGTTTGATCGTGCAGAAAATCACACTTGACACTATCACTGAAGCCGTCATTAATCATGGCGATCGCGGCAAATCTCACCCGCGACTGTATGAAATTTACACGAGCTTCGTTCGACATTTGCATGACTTTGTGCGTGAGGTGAATCTGACTAAATCAGAGTTGCAGCAGGGACGTAATTTTCTCAACCGGGTCAGTCATCACACTCAGGAGATTCCCGCTGGAGAAATGCAGGCGTTAACAGATCTACTCGGAATCTCAGAGTTGGTAGAATTACTGCACGATGCCCATCGCGGTACA
The DNA here is from genome assembly GCF_010747425.1 of Nostoc sp. UIC 10630. Taxonomy (NCBI): domain Bacteria; kingdom Bacillati; phylum Cyanobacteriota; class Cyanophyceae; order Nostocales; family Nostocaceae; genus Nostoc; species Nostoc sp. UIC 10630. The sequence goes on along the minus strand of NZ_JAAGOG010000005.1, from coordinate 90,302 downwards.
GAAAGCAATTTAGAAGGACCATTGTATGTACCGAATGCACCAGAACGGCAGATGGGCGATCGCTTGGGTATTGATGCAGAAGGAGACTCACTTTTCCTGTCAGGCAGGGTTTTAGATGTGAACGGTCAACCGATCGCCAATGCTCTGATTGATGTTTGGCAACCCAATTCCAAAGGATTATATGATGTCCAAGAGCCATCTCAGCCGTTGGGGAATTTTCGCGGACGTTTCAAAACGAACAAGATTGGAAAGTATATGTTTGAAACCGTCGTGCCACTAGGTTACAAAGTGCCAAGCAGTGGTCCATCTGGCGAATTGCTGCGACTCTTGGGACGGCATCCTTGGCGGGCGGCTCACATCCATTTCAAACTCAGTGCTCCGGAGTACACTCCGCTGACAACACAAATTTTTATGGCTGGCGATCCTCACCTGGATTCAGATACAACCTTTGCCGTGCGATCAGCGATCGTTCAATTGCAAAAGCACGAAGCACTAGACGAACTCAAGGCACACAATCAAAGTAAACCGTTTTACACGACTGAGTTTGATTTTGTGTTGAAACCCGCTACTCTCTAGCGGAGAATCATCAAGCAATGGTTGCACATTATGTCTACACCATCAATCCAGAACAATCCGCTAATTGGCATTTGGAAGTTAATTTCTGCAACTGCCATTTACGCTGATGGAACGGTGACTCCAGACGTGTATGGAACTCATCCGGTTGGCTACATCACTTACACATCAGATGGTCACATGATGGTGATGTTTTCTAGGAGCGATCGCTCACCGCTGAGTCAGGAGGTCAGATCACCGCTGACTCCCCAGATGCAATCTTTACCCGTGGAAGAGCTTGCTCAAGCATTTACAACATTCAATGCTTACGCTGGAACTTATACGTTGAGTGGCAACACAGTAACTCACCAGATCAAAATTGCGTCAATTCCTAATCGCGTTGGTACAACGTTAGTTCGCACCTTTACTCTTAATGAGAGCCGACTAACGCTCGTGACGCCGCCAGTCTTGAGTGATGGTGTTGAAGCGGTTTTTGAGCTGCTGTGGGAACGCATTATAGCAAGGGGAGTTCGTTGTCGATAACGAAGTAAAGGCAAGTACGATCACTTTTCACTCACTGAAAACGTCGTTATCCTCGGTTATGTCGACGGACGAAACTGGCTCACTGGCGAACGATCGATTGCCGCTCCCTACTTGTTCGTCATTCTGCGCTGGGCGATCAACACTCAGGCTGGTTGTCATTCCCGGCGGGCCGCACGCCATCAACTGGACTCACGCTGATCAGATCAATCCCCTGTTGCTGGACTTTCTTCAGCAGGAATAATCAGTGATCTGCTGCATTTCTGGCTTGCGAAAAAACTCTGTGATTCACCCCGTTGAGTCAGGCTCAAATGATACACATACTTGTCTAGTTCTGAAGAGGCAATTCTATGACTGTCCCCACTCAAACGTCTCGAACCGTTGCCGGAGTAATTAATAGCGTTGAAACACTTGAAGGGGCTGGATTTCTTGTACGTCGGCCCTTTCCCAAAAGTAGCTTCTCTGAATTTGACCCGTTTCTCCTCCTCGACGAGTTAGGTCCGATCAATCTAAAGCCGGGTCAGGCAAAAGGTGCACCCGATCATCCGCACCGGGGCTTTGAAACCGTCAGCTATGTCTTGGATGGACGGTTAGAACACAAAGATTCTGCGGGACACGCCGGGCTACTAAATCCGGGTGATGTCCAGTGGATGACAGCAGGTGCCGGGATCGTGCATTCCGAGATGCCGGAGTCAATGTTTACCCAAACGGGTGGGGTTCCATGGCATTCAACTATGGGTCAATCTGCCACAACGAGACAAAATGATGCCACCCCGCTATCAGGAAATTCCAGCGGCTCACATTCCGGTAGCTCAAACCGAAGATAAGTCTGTGACGGTGCGGGTGATTGCGGGAGAAGGGTTAGGGGCAAAAGCCGTAATTCAGACGCGCACGCCGATAATCTACCTCCACTTCACACTGCAACCAGGGGCAACGATGATCCAGCCTGTACCAAAAGAGTACAACGCCTTTGTCTATGTACTGGAGGGGTCTGGGTTGTTTGGGACAGAGTCAGCGCCTGGTGATGATGGGCAGATGGTGCTCTTTTCTCAAGATGGAGAGGATGTAGTGATCTCCAACCCTGCTGATGCTCAGCGTCCTCTAGATCTTCTGCTGATTGCAGGTGTACCCCTTAACGAACCAGTCGTGCGCTACGGTCCGTTTGTAATGAACACTGAAGCTGAAATCACCCAGGCGATCAACGACTACCAGGAAGGAAGGATGGGACGGATTGATGCTTAACACATCTCAATATCAAATTAGTCAACATCAACGCTTGAGTGAGTTACGAATCAAACTACTGCATCTGCACAAGCTTTTACTAGAGACTGAGCGCCTTACCTATGAGCAAGTTCGAGGGCAAGTTTCTAGAGGTGAATTGCTACAACTGGTGATTAGTCATGAGCAGTTTGCCTGGTTGCATCGACTCTCAGCATTGATTATCCAAATCGATGAGTTGCTTCATGCCGATGAATCTGTTACACCAGAGGCAATTGAAGCGATCAACAGTGACATTCGGACACTGCTCAGCCCCGATGAATCGGGCGACGAGTTTGCCATGAAGTATAACACGGCGCTTCAACGCCACCCCGATGTCGTGTTAGCTCATGCAGATGTCATGATGTTGCTGACCTCTGACAGTATTTAACCCGCTTAACCACAGTCTGGAATTGCTTTGGGAACAGCTTTTGAGGATCTGCCTAAAGATTGGTTATGTCCAGTCTGTGGCGCGAAGAATGTGAAAAAACTGTGTGATTCACCCCGTTGAGTCAGACTCACACGCTAGGGCGTGTCTGAAAAGTAAACATTGAATGGAGACTTATAGCGATGTCTAAAAATTCAAAAATCGGACTGGAAGGACTGCTTCGTCCAGAAGATAGCATCTTGGTACTGATTGACCACCAGCCTTACCAGTTCACCAACCTGAACAGCCATGAACCTACGATGATCATTAACAATGTGATTGGTCTTGCTAAATCGGCAAAGTTATTTAACGTACCCACAATCCTGACCACAGTCATTGAAGAAAGAGGGGGTTACATCATCAAGGGACTACAGGATGTTTTTCCCGATCAAAAACCGATCAACCGCACTTTCATCAATACTTGGGAAGATCCAAACGTTACAGATGTAGTGAAGAAAAGTAGCCGCAAACAACTTATACTTGCTGCACTTTACACCGAGATCTGTCTCGCAATGCCAGCAATCCAGGCGCTGGGTGAAGGTTATGAAGTATTCATCGTTACCGATGCTTCGGGCGGTGTTACTGCGGAAGCTCATGACATGGCGGTTCGCCGGATGGTTCAGGCTGGTGCAGTTCCAATCAACTGGATGGCTGTACTTGCTGAATGGCAACGTGACTGGGCACGCACAGAAACATCTGCGGGTGTATCAGAGATTCTTCTTGAGCATGGCGGTGCTAGTGCGGTTGCCCTTGCATGGGAACTTCAGCTCCTTGCAACAACCGCTCCAGTAACCTCAGGTGAACACTAATACTTGAGGTTTCCTCTACGGAAACAACCAGTAAAACAGGAGACAGTATTTTGAAAAAGATAAAATACTGTCTCCGTCTCAAGCGTTAGTGATTCATCTATTGCGCCACTATTCTGAGGTCGTACAAATTATCATGCCTGAGAATAGAAGCTTAACTTACAGCCAATTGCAGCAGGCGATCGATTACATTCATGCTCATCTGAATCGTGATTTATCCTTAGCCGAACTGGCAAGTGTAGTTAACATCAGCCCGACTTACTGTGCAAGTTTGTTTAAGCGAATGATGGGGATTTCGCCCCATCAGTACGTAATTCAACGGCGCGTGGAACAGGCAAATTTCTCCTCCAAAATTTACAGATTTTGAACTTGCTCCGATTGTGTAATTGCAAGCCGAAACTTATGCTGATCCAAAAACTAAACGACTGTGAAGAAATTATCGCTGGAGATGGAACTGTTCTGCGCGAACTGCTTCATCCTGACAAACAAGACATCAACTTGCGTTACAGTTTGGCGCATGCGATCTTACCTGTTGGCAAAACTTCGATTCCCCATTCCCTAAAGACTTCTGAGGTTTATTACATCATTAGCGGTGTTGGGGAAATGGCGATCGACAGTGAAGTTCGTCGCATTGAAGCAGGTGATGCGGTTTACATTCCTCCAAATGCAATCCAGTTCCTTCACAACTATGGCAACGAACCTATTGTTTTCGTTTGTCTAGTTGATCCAGCTTGGCGCAAAAAAGACGAAACGATTTATACCCCTGAAATTGAGGCAACCGGATCACTCTAATCTAATCGCTCAAAACTATGAATTCACAAACAGCTCAAACCACCACTACTGCTGACGAGTCCACAATCCGTACTTTCCATCGCCAGATGATTGATGCTTGGAATCGAGGCAGCGGTGAAGACTTCGCTGCTCCGTTTAGCGAAACTGCCGATTTCATCGCGTTCGAGGGAACGCATTTCAAAGGTCGAAAAGAAATCGCTGCGTTTCATCAGCAAGCGTTCGACACAGTTATCAAAGGAACATGCCTGGAGGGTGAGGGGTGAGGTGAATTTTGTCCGCTTCGTGAACTCGCAACTTGCGCTCATGCACGTAGTTATCAGGGTAATACTGCCCGGACAAACTGAAACTTCACCGTCACGAGATTCGATGCAGCTATTCGTTGTTATGAAACGTGGTGAAGATTGGTGGATTAAAAAGCTACTCAATACCCGGAAGTTAACGCTAGAACGTCAATTCTTCTTAGACGACTTTGACTCCCTGAGCGCAGAGGCTCAACGTCAAGTAACCGACCTCGTTGCAGGTCTCAAGCAGCGTCATCAAGCAGATCAATCTCGAGTTTTTAATAATGATCGCTGGTTAATCGGATTTCTGCCGAGATTGGCGACGAAATTTTAGGGCCACCTGGAACTTTACCTGCCGCTGCTACAGAAACGTAATGAATTCGTTGCAGACAGCAAAAGAGAAACTTTCAATGTCATTAGAACAGAATATTCATCCCGCATTGCAAGGAGTCATCCAATGTCAACTTTTGTCTTAGTTCACGGCTCGTGGCACGATGGTTCTGCATGGAAAGCGGTTATCCAACATCTAGAAGCGAAAGGTCATCAGGCTTTTGCTCCCACAATTGTCGGACATGGAAAAGGCGCGAATAAAAACGTCAACCACGCTCAATGCACGCAATCGATCGTCGATTACATTGTCGATAAAGACTTAACTGATATCGTCCTACTCGGACATAGTTTCGGCGGCAGCATTATTGCCAAAGTTGCTGAAGCCATTGGCGATGGCTTCGCCGGCCAAAGGCAACGGATTCGACGGCTAATCTTTTTCAATGCCTTTGTCCTCAATGATGGTGAGAGCCTCAGAGACAACATCCCACCTGACACTCAAGCGTTATTCAACTCTCTAGCGAAAGAATCGGACGATAATACGATAACGATGCCATTTGAGATTTGGCGAGAAGCGTTTCTCAACGATGCTGACCTCGACCTGGCGAAATCGAGCTACGCGCAATTATCGCCTGAACCGTATCAACCGTTTATTGACAAATTAGACTTGAAGCAGTTTTACTCGCTGCCCATTCCCAAAAGCTACCTCTACTGTACAGAAGACAATGTCTTACCTCAAGGGGAGGGGGGTTGGCATCCCAGGATGTCTAGCCGCTTGGGGCTATTTCGACTCGTGCAAATGCCGGGTAGTCATGAGGTGATGTTTTCTAATCCTATCGGTCTAGTAGAAAAGATTATTGTCGCAGGGCGCGACTAGCCGCGAAAGTTGATCGCAGGCATCTGAACAAATCATCGTCCCGTGAATTTTGCAGATGAACAGGGAAAAGACTATTGATAGCGATTCTGATTTCATCTAGATTTCTTTCTCATTTCTTCAACATATTCTCCTCCTGTGGGTGATTTTCATGGCTGTTTCTAATCAAAATACTTCCACTGACATCGTTTGGCCCAGTTTGCCCTTAGCAACTTGGCAGGATACCTATGCAACTCTCCATCTATGGACGCAAATCATCGGTAAAATCCGGTTGGCACTGGCACCTAAACTCAATCACTGGTGGCAATCTACTCTTTATGTCACACCGCGTGGACTAACAACCGCTTCAATTCCTTGCGGAACTCGTAATTTTCAAATTAGCTTTGATTTTCTCGACCATCAACTACAAATCGACACTAGCGACGGCATTGCTAAAAGAATTGCACTGGCTCCTCGCTCTGTTGCAGATTTTTACCAAATGGTGCTAACTACATTGAGCAACATCGACATCGAAGTCCGAATCTGGACGATGCCGCAAGAAGTGTCAGAACCCATCCCGTTCGATCAGGACTATCAACACGCAGTTTATGATCCAGAGTATGCACAACGATTCTGGCAAATTCTTGTGCAAGTCGATCGCATCATGACCGTCTTCCGTTCACAGTTTACTGGTAAATCCAGCCCTGTGCATTTCTTTTGGGGCAGCTTTGACTTGGCTGTGACCCGTTTCTCTGGTCGTCGTGCGCCAGAACATCCCGGTGGGGTTCCGAATATGGCAGATTGGGTCACGCGCGAAGCCTATTCACACGAAGTTAGTAGTTGCGGCTTTTGGCCAGGGGGTGGGTCAATTGTGGAGCCTGTTTTTTACGCTTACGCTTACCCTACGCCAGAAGGTTTCCGTGATTACCCGATCCAACCCACAGAAGCTTTTTACAGCTCAGAGATGCAAGAGTTTATCCTACCCTATGAAGCAGTGAGACAAGCTGACGATCCAGATGCAATGCTCCTTGCTTTTCTCCAAAGCACTTATGAAGCAGCAGCCAACTTAGGACATTGGGATCGAGTAGCCTTGGAGCGTTCCCCAACTGTGTAAGGCTAACAAATTGCAAATTGCTAAAGCAGACAAGGGGCATACCCAAAAATGGTTAAAGGTAGGTTAGAAGCATTCAGTGATGGGGTAATTGCTATTATCATCACCATTATGGTACTGGAGTTGAAAATACCTCATGAGTCAGATTTAGCTGCGCTACGTCTGCTGATTCCAACCTTTCTAAGCTATGTGTTGAGTTTCGTGCATATTGGTATCTACTGGAACAATCACCATCACCTGTTTCAAGCAGTCCGACAAGTGAATGGTTCAACTTTGTGGGCAAACCTACATTTGTTGTTCTGGTTATCATTATTTCCCTTTGTCACCGCATGGATGGGTGAAAATCACTTTGCTGCGTTGCCTGTGGTGCTTTATGGTGTGGTTCTATTGCTGGCTGCGATCCGAAGGAATCCCGTCAGGGTTATCGCCTACTTCACTCTGACCCGCACACTTATTTTTCACCACGGTCAAGGTTCCACACTTGCGAACGCTCTGGGTCGGGATTTTAAAGGCAAGTTATCAGTATTGATTTATGCAGTTACAATTCCACTTGCTTTTGCAACCCCTTGGCTTGCATGTGCATTATACGTTATGGTTGCAGTCCTGTGGCTCATTCCCGATCGCCGTATTGAAAAGACGTTGAACTCATAAATGGTATTTGCTGGCACGGGCTGAATTTTCAGCACAAGGATGAAAGGAATCGCTCGCTATGAAAATTTTTTCTGATCACCCGCAAGAACGAAATCTGGACGAAGTGTTCGAGTCCGATCAATCGCGGTCAGACCTTCCTCGTAGGCGATGGCGATCGCTCTGGATCACCTCTAGTATCCTCGTCACAGGTGCGATCGCCATCGGCATCGTCACTGCGGCTTTCCAGTTTGGGCTGCCCTGGTGGATGCAGGCAGGAGACCACAATCATGTGTACGAAAGCGATATCGGTTCTCTGCGTTACCAGGTTCACCTTCCGCCTCAGTTTGATGGCACAATCAAACTGCCAGTGATCATGGCGATTCACGGCTGCGGAATGACGGGTTACGGATGGAACTCTATGAAGTCCACAACGCAATTCAACCGCTTGGCTGACAGCGAAGGCTTCATCGTTGTCTACCCGACACAACGGATGTTTCGCAACATGATTAATTGCTGGAACTCGACTGACCCACGAGAGCAGCACCGCTACAGCGGAGAACCGGCGCTTCTCGCTGGCGTTGCCCAACAGGTGGTCGAGGCGTACAACGCAGATCCAGCACAAGTACATGTCGCCGGTGCCTCATCGGGTGCGGGTGCTGCCGTTATTCTCGCCGTGACCTACCCCGATGTCTTCGCAACGGTGACATCGGTTGCAGGGGGCGAGTACGGACTGAACCAGGTGAACCCGGACAACCCTAATTCCACGCCACCAGACTACACTGCACGTCAGGCGTGGTCGCAGATGGGCGATCGGGCGCGGCAGGTGCCACTACTCGTCATCCAAGGTGAGGAGGATGCCGTCGTTCCGCCCCTCGTTGCCACTCGGCTGGTTGCACACTGGACTGCGGTAAGTGATTTTGTTGATGACGATCTGCTTAACGACAGCCTGAACCTACTCGAAAAGACGACAACGGTGCCTTCAGAACAGGGCAAGCATTCGTACACCCACACTACCATCACTGCGCCGGACGGTTCATCTCTCATTGAGTCGTATCTCGTCCAGGATATGGGACATGTCTGGCCGGGACCTGCTGGAGACGGCATTTATATCGATCATGCCGGTCCCGATGCCAGTGCCATTATCTGGAATTTTGCCAAGCGCCATCCGAAGTCGTAGTCAGTCGGAGCAACGTTTTGAAAGGAGTTCATCATCATGTCTCAAGATTCTTCTAACCACCCGCCGGACTTAGGAAAGACTGCCGCATCCTCGTCTCAACCTAACAAGGTTCCCCGTCCAGGTTTGCCCGAATGCATTGTTGGTCTTGTCGTCCTTTTCGTTGGGTTTGTGGGCGGCTCGCAACTCTCGCGGCTCGGACTCGATCCTGTGGTCTACGGACTGGTCTTCAGCGCTCTGTCTGGTATCGCTGGCATTGCAGGGTTTGCAGCCGCTGTGCTACTACGCATTCGTTCCCTCAGACCCTTCGGCGTTCGTCGAACCTCCCGGCGGTGGCTCCTCATTGGAGTCGGAGTCGGACTGGTTGCTTTCGTTCTCAAAGGACTGGCGATTCTGGTCTGGATTCAGATTACTGGGAACATCGAAAATATTCAGGGGGTGTACGCTCAGGGTGGCAGTGGCGGGGTGCTATCTCTGGTTCTGGCTACGGTGTTTTTTGGTTTTCTCACCCCCCTTGGCGAGGAGTTGCTCTTCCGGGGTGTGATCACTACTGTTCTGCTCCGCTACAGTCGTCCGATTATCGCAGTCGTGGGCAGCACCTTGATCTTCGCGATCGCTCACGGCATCAATATTGTCTTTCCTGCGGCTGTGGTAGCAGGTCTTGCCACTGCCGAAATCTACCGCCGTAGTGGATCAGTCTGGACTGCTGTTGTCGTTCACGTCGTTTTCAACTTGCCCACAATTTCGGTGATGATAGCTGCTGGCATGGGCTGATAGGACGGATCATCTGGAGATTAAGCCAATGGCAATTTTGAAACAATTCGGCATTTTATTTGTATTGGGTAGTGTGGGAATTGTGATGTCTACGATCGCGTCTATTCCTTTAGTCGAGCAACAGTTAGCGAAACTGTCTCCAGAAACACTGGAAAAAGTGCCTCCATTGTGGATTTTAATGCTTCTGCAAGGACTACAGTATTCAATTCTACTGGCAATCAGCATTCTAATCGGAATTGGTTGTGCCTATCGTGTTGGATTACGCTCCCATTTGATTGATCATTGGGTGTTTCACATCGCTAAGTCTCCATCTTTTGCCGTTGAGATGCAATGGAGCTTGGGTGTAGGTGTAGCGGCGACGATCGTTCTCTTGTTGCTCGATCGGTTGATGCAACCTGTCCTACCTGAAGCGCTACAGGCATCCAATAACACAGAACCAAATTGGCTGAGTTCACTTACAGCAATGCTTTATGGCGGCATCACTGAGGAAATTTTGATGCGCTGGGGTTTAATGTCGCTGCTTGTTTGGATTGCGTGGAAAGGTCTAAAACAAGGCGTTACGTTGCCAGGTCAAGGGATTTACCAGGGTGCGATCGTTCTAGCCGCGTTGGTATTTGGACTACTACACCTGCCCGCAACTGCCGCGATCGTTTCCCTCACTCCAGTTGTGATTATTCGGGCGTTGTTACTGAATGGAATTGTGGGGATTGCGTTTGGCTGGCTCTTTTGGAAATATTCGCTAGAAGCTGCAATGTTAGCCCATATCAGCTTTCATGCCTTTTCCTTTGCTCTTAGTCTAATGCTTGCAAGATTTGTCTAAGTTTTTTTCTAAAGTGATTTCACGATTGCTTCAGCCTAAACCGATCCACTAGCTATATCACGGGACAACCCTTAGCGATCGATGGTGGATATACAGAGAGTTGATTGAAACAGTTCTATCTAGAACATGAAACTATAGCCCTCTACACACAAGGATATTGCGATGCGTAGACTCGTGAGTTCACCAGATGCCGTTGGCAACCTCACCTTTCAAGACACTGAAGTTCCTACTCCGAAGGCTAACGAGTGCTTGATTCGCGTCAAGGCATTTTCGATGAATCGGGGCGAACTTAAGCGATCGCAAAATGATCCACTGGGCACTCCAATTGGCTGGGATGTCGTTGGCGTTGTTGAACAAACGGCACAAGACGGTAGTGGTCCACCCATAGGGACAAAAATTGTCGCCCTCTCCATCCGCTCGGAGGGCTGGGCAGAATATATAGATTATCGCTGAGCTTTATTTGCAAAAAATGAAACGATTTACCTTGTTTACTTTCTTGTATCTGGCGCTGGGAGTTTGTCTAACGGCGATCGCGCTTGGATACCCAAACCTGCCTTCGGGTCTTCAAACAAGCTTGTTCATTAGTGCAGGAGCGTCCTACATCGCTTGTATTCTCAGTACCTTTCCATTTTGGCGTGAGACAGCGATTCGCTTCTATCGCAGGCGGAATTCAGCGGTAATTCTACCCTGGTTGGTGATTGGAGTGAACATTATTTGGATGCTCTGGGAAGTTCAGAGTCAGAACTGGGCAATGGAAGCCATTTTACAAGCGTTTTCGCGGCTAATATAGGAATCCGCTTTGATTCCTGAAATTATTTGCGTAGGGAGGGAACAGGGAACAGGGAACGGGGAACAGGGAAGAAGGAATAAAAGTGTACTGAGTTTTTTTCAAAAATCAAATACGAGTCCTATAGTTGTCTTACTGTTTGCAGAAATCATTGTGATTACATGGCAAGTGAATTCTGAACATTAGGGTCTGAATCGGATGATGCCGAAACAAACTCGTTTCAGCAACGCGAGATAGAGTCAAACGTACTACATGAGCAACACCATGAATAAGCCAAAGTTTTTTGTTACCCCTGGTTATGGGGAATATCTGTTAAATCAATTGCATTACTCACAAGCGGTAAAAATTGACAATCGAGTGGAGATATCAGGGCAAGGCGGCTGGGATGACAATCTGCAAATTACCGAATCGCTTGCAGACGAGATTGCTCAGGCGTTCCGGAACGTCGAGCAAACCTTGGCGACGGCTGGTGCGGGTTGGGAGCATGTGGTTCACGTTAATTCTTACCATGTTGGCGGGTTCCCCCCGGAGGTTAACGAAGTGATGTCCAAGCTATTTCGTCATTATATGCCGAACCACGCTCCAATCTGGACACAGGTAGGAGTCGCGGCGCTTGGACTACCCACGATGCGGATTGAAATTCGCGTGACTGCAATTGTTCCGTGAGTTTTGCAAGCGTTAATAACACAATTTATGCTGCTCGAAAACTGGTCTATTACTTAAAAGGAGAACTCAAGACTGTGAATTCACAAACAGCTCAAACCACCACTAATGCTGACGAGTCGGCAATCCGTGCTTTCCTTCACCAGATGATTGATGCTTGGAATCGAGGTAGCGGGGAAGGCTTTGCTGCCCCGTTCAGCAAAACTGCCGATTTCCTCACGTTCGAGGGCACACATCTCAAGGGTCGAAAAGAAATCGCTGCATTTCATCAGCAAGCGTTACCTCGTTGCAGGTCTCAAAGCGAGTGGAGTAATCACTCCGACGCAAATTGATGCGAAATAAAACCAATCTCCATCAGGAGGACAATCATGAAACCTCAACTCATTTTCGGAGTACTAACGATCGCAACAGGATTGCTCGGAGGTTCATTCACTCATCCCGCGATAGCGAAGTGCTGCTGCGTTCGCCTTTGGCGTCTCCCCTTGGGAGAAGCGCAGATCGCACACAGCATTCCTCCACAACAAACCTCCCCCATTCTGATCGCCACTGCCTACACTGATTTAACTTTACCTACCTTGCGCCAAGGCGATCGCGGCAAAAACGTGCAATTGTTACAGCGCATCCTTCAAGACAATGGCTTTTTAGGAGCCGCAGGTGTGAGGCTAGGCAATCCAAGAGGGGCGATCGTCGATGGCATCTTTGGTGCGGTCACAGTGTCTGCGGTACGCGATCTCCAGCGACGATACAGAATCCCAGTTACAGGGCGAGTCAATCCAACCACCTGGGAAGTCCTGGATATGCACGAAAACCCCTATCGATCCCCGCTTCCCTGGAAACAACAGAACATTACACAACCATAAGCCACAGAAGATTTCTAATGAACCGAAAGATTCTTTCAACCAAAATCACAACCACAATCGCAATCACAATTCTGTTCGGCGTACTCCTACTGTTCAATTTTCCATCCCTGGCTCAAGTCAGTTCACAAGTGATTCCCAGAATCGAAGTGATCGAAAGTTCTGAAGGGATTCCACCCAGCTACCGTTTAGTCATTAGCCGATCTCAGGACAATGTTTATGTCTTCTGTCCGACTGACTTCGAGCCACAGTTGGACTATCTGCGAAATGTGAAGGCGATTCAATGTAAGCCGTTTACCAGTCCCTAGAAGTAAACCAGTGAGGGGCAACAGCATAACAACTCACACCACTTTGTTGCTTTGAACAGAGGAGAGATTCAGATGTCAGAGAACAATAAAGCAATTTTAGAAGCGGCAAACGCGGCGATCGCTGAAGGCAACAATGAAGGATTCTTGTCGTTCTGCGCCGACGACATGGAATGGACATTTGTAGGTGACAAGACCCTTAAAGGAAAAGAAGCCGTTCGCCAATGGATGGCAATGACATACATAGAGCCGCCAAAGTTTAGGGTCGCTAACTTAATCGCTGAGGGTGATTTCGTCACGGCACTCGGCGACATCACCATGAAGGACGAAGACGGGAAGGCGGCTGATTACTCGTACTGCGACATCTGGCGCTTTCATGGCGGCAAGATTGTCGAATTAAGAGCTTTTGTCATCAAAACCGAGGTCAAGGATGAAACCAGCAATGCAGCGTAAAAGGAATCGATTACTGTGAAATTTTTTTCTGATCACCTACGAGAACAAAACCTGAACAAGGTAATCGAATCCGATCGGTTGCGGTCAGACCTTCCTTTTAGGCGATGGCGATCGCCAACATTCGCGGCGGCTCCGAATATGGCAAGGCATGGCACGAAGGCGGTATCAGCCTCGCCAAGACGCTCGGCGCGAGCCTGCTGACCGTCGAGGGCGAACAGCACGGTGTAGCCCTCACCGCCGGCAATGCGTGTGTCAACGACATAGTCGCTGACTACCTCATCGGTCTCAAAATCCCCGCAGACGGCTTTGCTGCGTCCTTTAGGCGCGTTGGGACACTGAGTCCATCTCGCAACAGCTTACGCCATAAGCTATTTAGAGCATTCTGCAATTCCTCATTCCCAATAACTCAAATTAGGATCAATAACTCATGTCTACATTCAAGTACAACCGGTTAGACAAAAATAATGCTGCGGTGCTGCTGGTCGATCACCAAACTGGACTGTTCTCACTTGTGCGTGATATTGGTGCAGCCGACTTCAAAAATAATGTGTTAGCACTGGCAAGTGCAGCCAAGTTTTTTAACCTGCCTACAGTTTTGACAACTAGCTTTGAGGATGGCCCCAATGGTGTCATCATCCCTGAACTGAAAGAGAAGTTTCCCGATGCTCCCTTTATTCCCCGCCCCGGACAGATCAACGCTTGGGACAACGAGGACTTTGTGAAAGCAGTAGAAGCCACAGGCAAAAAGCAATTAATCATTGCCGGGATTGTCATCGATGTATGTGTTACTTTTTGTGCGCTTTCGGCATTGGAGGCAGGTTATGACGTTTTTGTTGTCACCGATGCCTCTGGAACCTTTGATGAAGCCTGTCGCTATGCAGCTTGGGATCGAATGTCTCGTGCTGGAGTTCAATTGGTCAATTGGTTTAGCGTTGTGGGTGAATTGCACCGTGACTGGCGTAACGATATTGAAGGGCTAGGTAGTCTTTTAGCAGGGTTTATTCCTGACTACAAAAACCTGATGACCAGCTATGCAGCAAACTCAAGTGCTGGATCTCCCAGTAAATAATGAGAAAGTGTCTATTTTAGGGAGATCCAATAAATAAATCAGCCCAGCCGTCGCTTTCGCCCTCAAGGCGAAAGCGCCTAGATATCTCGGTTTTGCCAAAAATATTATTGATACGGTGAAGCAGCGCGGTCTTGAGGGTTTCCCCCATGAGCGACTGCTGAACCCCGAAGGGGCTGGGCTGATTTATTCTTGGCAAGTACCTTAGCTCGTGTGTAGCTGAGTTGGTATTGTCATCGCTAGGTTATCAACTTTACTTGAAACATAGCGGTGACAACTACTTCTTGGTAAAAAATTGCCGAACAATCTGGTGTCTCTAAGGTGGTTGTTCTCAATGAAACTTTTTTCTCAATTAATTCTCTCGTCATCTCTGATCTTTGCAGTATGCCTTACTCAGCAATGCCTTTCTAGGTCTGCTACTGCCGAAGATATGTTGCCCGAGCAAGTCACATCTGTGAATCAGCTTACTGATGTGCAGCCTACAGATTGGGCATTTCAAGCATTACAAGCATTAGTTGATCGCTACGACTGCATTGTTGGTTATCCCGATCAAAAATTTCAAGGCAATCGCTCAATCACTCGCTATGAATTTGCTGTCGGGTTGAATGCTTGTCTGGCTCGGCTCAATCAGCTACTAGAAAGTACGACAGCAGATGTGATTAAGAGAGAAGATTTACAAACTTTGCAAAGACTTCAAAAGGCAATACGGTTCAGTTAAGGCTCGAATAGCTATAAAATAGGCGTTGTTTCCAAAAATGGAAATCAAGCACAGTGCATCTCAAAGAATTCTCACTAGTGTCTCCTAAGATACAAAGTACGGAGATATTCAAAGCGATAGAGGTCGCTATCCCAGTAAGTTCAATCGAACAAGCGATGCCTACGGCGGGCTACGCCTACGCTAAAACTAAAGTAGAAGAGGAACGCCATCGTTCGTTACCAGGACATCTAGTCATTTGTCTAATAATAGAAATGAGCCTGTGGTCGAGAGATTCAATGCGAGATGTACTAAAAAATCTCATTGATGGTCTTTCAGAGGCATGGGTAAAAGTTGGTAAATATTGGCGTATCCCGTGTAAATCAGCTATTACTCAAGCCAGACAGCGACTAGGTGCGGGGGTAATGACGCAATTGTTTCATCGCTTGGTGCAACCAATGGCAAACAGCGAAACAATTGGAGGTTTTCTAAACGGGCTACGAATTGTAGTGATTGATGGAACTTGCTTAGATATCCCAGATAGTGATGAAAATGCAAGGGTTTTTGGTCGTCCTGGTAGTCGTCCTGGTACACGAGCAGCATTTCCCAAAGTTAGATTAGTTATTTTAGTAGAGGCAGGGACACATTTAATTTTTGATGCATTAATGTGCCCATATAAGATTGGAGAGCGAGTGAGGTCACTAAAATTATTACGCTCGGTAACATCCTCCATGTTGTTAATGTGGGATAGGGGCTTGCATTCCTACGCGATGGTACAAGCAACAGTAAGTAAGGGTTGTGATTATTTAGGAAGAATTCCTGCCAATGTTAAATTTTTAAATGAAGAAGCTTTAGGCGATGGTTCATATTTAAGTTATATGTATCCATCTGGGAAATTGAGAAAAAAAGGTTTTGAACCAATACAAGTACGAGTTATCGAGTACACAATTGAGAATCCTGATAATCCAGAAGAACAAATCAAATATCGTTTAATTACGAGCTTATTGGACATTGAAAAATTCCCAGCCGAGTTACTTGCAAGCGAGTACCATCAACGTTGGGAAGTCGAGAATACGATTGACGAACTCAAAGTACATCTTCTAGGACGAAAAACTCATATTCGTTCTCAAAAGCCACAAGAGGTGGTGCAAGAAGTTTACGGTTTGTTATTAGGACATTGGGCTATCCGGTTGTTAATTTTTCAAGCTGCAAGCAACGCAAATATTTCACCCTTACGTGTAAGTTTCACAGGAACATTACGAGTTGTTCGTCGCGCCCTTCCCAAATTCCAGCGATTACAACCACAAGAACTTCCCTTTTTTTTAGTTGGTTAACAGTGGAGATTCTTGACCAACTTTTACCTGAAAGGGTTCATAGAAACAACCCAAGGGTTGTGAAAAAGCCTGTATCAAAATTTCGCTCGAAAAAGGTTAAACACAGAGGTACTGGAACAATAACCAATCCTCCTGTGTTTGTTGTTTCAAGCACTGCATAGCCTTAACTGAACCGTATTGGATTATATCGCTCTACGCATAAAACCTTTGAAGAATATTGCAAGCAAAGGTTTGGTTACACGCGGATAGCAGCCAGCTACAAGATTGCCGCAGCGACAGTCATGGACAATTTGTTAACCAATGGTTTACAAAAAGAGGAAAAAGCTACGGATGAATTACAGACTCCAAAAATGTTAACCAATGGTTTACAAATTCTGCCAAATAATGAACGTCAAGTACGCCCTTTGGCTTCTTTAGAGCCAGAAGTGCAAAGAGAAGCTTGGCAGAAGGCAGTTGAGGTTGCCGGTGGTAAAGTTCCAAGTGGTAGGATTGTGAAGGATGTGGTGCAGCGCATTCTTGAGCGAACTAGAGTACCAAACACCTACCAGTTAGGCGAAGTCTGTCAAATTCTTGCAAAAGACAACCCAGAACTCAGAGGTAAAGGTGGATGCTGGGGCATAGTCAACCATGTGGGCGAGGTCAGTTGTACAGTCACAATGTGGGATGGGGAGTACACTGTGAGAATTGACCACCTGAAGCCACTGAATTACCTGGAGTCGGAATGTCAGCAGATGCAGGTAATTTGCGATGGCGCAAGCGCCCAGCGTAGCTGATCGCATCAGTAGATTACGGGAAAACGAAAACCTGGAAGAGGCAGCCCGTGCTGTGCTGAAGCATCTGGGGGAACTGAAGCGACCGTATTTGAGTGAGTTTGAGGAAAAATTATTAGGTTTTATTGAACAAGAATATGGGATTGTAAATTAGGGCAGAGTTAACCTGATCTTTGAACCTACACTGGCGTTCCAGAAGTATTTCTTGGGTCATACAATCTGAACATCATCTCAAATCACCAACCAGAGCATTATGTCTAAACTTTTTGCCGTTGTGGTTGCAACCGTTCCAGAGTATTACGATTATAAATTGGCTCACCCAGAGCATGACCAAAACCAACTCGCTTGGTTTAATGAGCAACATGAGAAAGGAACACTACTGTGCTGTGGGCCATTTTTTCCCCATGATGGAACTGGGCTTTGGGTAATCCAGGCAGATAATCTTGAACAGGCTCAAGCTGTTGTAAACAGCAGTCCTCGTGTGCGAGATGGTATGCTGGCGGACTCTGCTAGAGTTGTGGAGTGGGAAGTTCACATTGGACGCGATCGTTTTGCTCCCGTGTGAATAAGTAGAAGCAACAATTGCTAAATTACTTGGATACAAGCAGATAAACGCACAGTAGAAAATTCTCATAATTGAGATTAATCCTGTCTGCCAAATCCTTGTCAAAGACAACCCGGAACTCAGGGGCAAGGGCGGGTGCTGGGCGATTGTCAGTGCAGTGAATGACTTTAGTTGCAGGGTGAGAATGTGGGATGGCGAGTACGCCGTTGGGTTGCAACATTTGAAATCTTACGAATACTTGCCTGTCGAGTGTGAGCAGATGCAATTAATCAGCGATCGCATCAGTCGAGTGTATTCCGATTCGCTGGAGGAGACTGTCAAAAGTCTGTTGCAGTCGTTAGGGAAGGTAAATCGGCCTTATCTTACTGCTGTGGAAGAGAAATTATTGAGTGTTGTGGAGTTGGAATATGGGAACGAGATTACCCAGATTTATTAGAATCTTCGTGAGTAGCAATTCTTTAGATTACTGCTTCTTGCCTGCTAGTCTGGGAGCAGCCTATGATTCTGTTAACTATGAATAGATGAAACTAATTCTATTTTCTGGTATTCCGGGCACTGGGAAAAGTACCCTATCAGAAGAAATTGCACGGATATTGCATATCCCTGTATTCTCTCTAGACTGGATACTAGGGGCAATGCTGCGATCACAGTTGCGTGTCCAACAAGAGGGATTTTACGTTACGACTGCTGAAGCACTGCTGACAATGCTAATCCAAAGACAACTAATGTTAGGACAATCGGCTATTTTAGACACTCCTGCTAATACAGTGGCACAAAGAAAACGCTGGCAGGATTTAGCGCAATCATGTAGTGCAGGGTTTTATGGAATTGAAACAATTTGCTCAGATATGGAGCTACATCGTAGACGAGTCGAAGGGCGTAAGCGTGGTATTCCAGGTTGGCATGACACTGTTAGTTGGAGCCATGTAGAACGAATGCGTTTGAAGAGTGAAGTTTGGACAGATGATGAAGGAGAACACCTGACAATAGATGCAGTTCATCCTTTAAATGAAAATATTCAGACAATTCTGAAATATGTTCAATCCTGAAAATAATAACAGAACTAGCTCAGGAAGAGCGATCGCATCCTCAGTTTACTGAAGCGCGTTTAGCAGATGGAGCAAGAAAAAGCGGGGATTAAGAAGATATTGCAAGTGTTGGGGGTTAATATCTGAGACGACAATAACTTACTATTATTGTGCAACTTGTAAGCATAAAAACTTACTTTGAGCAATTGCTCCACTGCGCTCTTGTGATTCGCCAATTGACCTCGCTCCAACCTCGTTTGGACATCCATGTGGAACCTGGACGGATGGTAACTATTTCTGCTCCCATCCACCATGCCAACCGAGCGACCCGCACATTTGCACTGACTGTGAAACCAGAGATCACGTCTAGCCTGAGTTTCCTAAATCCGAAGTCGAGCAGGGCGCGTCCAACCTTGATCGCGTAGGCATATCGCCCCTAATAGTCAGGTGCAAGTTCAATCCCCAGTTCCATTTCACCTGCATCATACCCCCTTCCCCGTAATCCGCAGCAACCGACAAGCGCGTAAGGTTCACGCCGTTGGACAATCGCAAGCTGGTAGTTAAGTCGAGGCTGCTCAGAAGCCCATGTGCAAAATGTCTCAAACAAACGTGCTGAATTTTCGGGACTAGCTTCGCCCCTTTGAGAAAATATTTGACTGCGTGGATCGGCTTGATAGTTTAGGAATGACGATCTATCTAACTCAACGAAATCACGCAGCAGAAATCTCTTGGTCACTATCTCCATATCAATAGCTAAATGGTTCATACGATTTTAATTGGATAGAAGCTTTGCATGAGTGTCAAGCATGGGTCGAGGAACTGGTCGGTTTCATTTGCAATA
Organism: Nostoc sp. UIC 10630; assembly: GCF_010747425.1. Lineage (NCBI taxonomy): Bacteria > Bacillati > Cyanobacteriota > Cyanophyceae > Nostocales > Nostocaceae > Nostoc > Nostoc sp. UIC 10630. The sequence continues at coordinate 70,595 of NZ_JAAGOG010000005.1, read as the reverse complement.
AGCAGGCATATTATCAGTGAAGTTTAAGGGCTATGAAGCTTATACAGTAAGCTTTTTAGCTCACTTGTCTTCCCTTAAACCAATCGCGTGCGATCATCCTTGCTAATTTGCAATTGAGGAATCAGGGATAAAGGTTGAGTATTGGAAGATAGGTAAGTCGGTAGAAAAATTTATAAGTATGTAACAAACAGGAGAGCAGAAGAATAAGAGTTAAATCTTACACTGTGCGGTTGGTTTGGAATGGTGAACTTCACAGCTTCTTAAAGTACCTTGCAATTGGTAACAATCCGAAACCCAGCTTTTCATAAGTACAACGTGCTGGTGCATGGCCAGGATCGCCTCCGGTTTCGACCATAGCAACGGACATACCAGCAGCTTTCATCCAATTAAGAGCAAACTCGACCAGAGCGGCTCCAATACCAAGACGTTGATAATTTGGATCAACAGCAATCATGTAGATTTCTCCCATACAACTCTCTGAATGGAGCTTCACAGCTACAAAGCCCACGGTTGAATCAGCAGAGTCGATTGCAACCCACACCTTCATGTCTGCTGTAGTACAGACGGACTCCACAGCATTAAGGTGGGTTACACGCCAACCATCAGGGTAAAATGAATGGTACACCTCAATATCCATCGCTTTTTGAATCGAATCAAAGACCGGACTCCATGCCCGAAGCGAAAGACTTTTGATGGTATCAAGTTTGCTATCTTCGTATGGTTCAATTCGCATAGAGGTATTATGTGGTGATAGTATGTTACATAAATACTACCAGCTAATCTTTTGTTTTTTTGGTATGGGAAATACACTGTCAGAATTGACCACTTTAAGCCATTGAACCATTGAAGTAGCTGGAGTCAGAATGTCAGCAGATGCAGGTGATTTGCGATGCCTGCGGTTCTTGCTAGCCTACGCATCAGTAGGTTACGGGAATATGAGAATTTAGAAGATGCCCCAAGTGCTGTGCTGAAGCACTTGGGGGAACTGAAGCGATCGTATTTGACTGTGGTTGAAGAGAAACTACCGAGTTTTATCGAGCAAAAATGTAAGGCTGGGGATTAGTCCAGCTAATTCTAGTGGCTCATACCTCCACCAAAGAGGAATTTAACTTACTATCGAACTTGAAAGGAGGTCAGCGTAAACACCAAAGAAAGAATCTGGTGTTGCGCCGAGCCAAATCTTCCCAGTCCTCAGTTCAATGCTTAAGCACAAAGTTTTGTAACAATTGTGGCTGGTTTGTGTAAAAGTTGCAATCAATCCATGAGATATATATGAATTCGCAACTTGGTGCGTTCTGATTCGAGGTCTTTTATGACTAATGATTGGAGAAAACAACTAGATGTACAACTTAAAGAATTAGCGATCGCAGCCCAACAATACACACACCTAACCAAGGAAAAGCGGATAGCTCTAACACGTCTGATAAATGCTATTTGGCAGTCAGGTAAGCTTGTTCGTCCTTATAAAGGCCAATTTCAACTACTTTACGAAGATATCTATGATGAGGCAGTACAAAATTTCTTTTTCTATCTTTGTCAAGATAACAATATTGATAAATATGACCCAGAACGGGGCGAAGTAATGACTTGGGTAAATATGTTATTAACTAAACGTTTTTTCCCAGAAGCTATCCCCAAAGTTATCGGCAAAGAAAATGAAATAAATCTAGAAAACTCTCACTGGGAAAATATACCCTCATATCAACCCATATCTTTATTTGAACAAGTAAGAGAATGTATAGAATCAGATCCAGAGTTAATTTTTTGCAAAGAACACATCAAAGGTCATCCAGAGGCAAATTTTCAAGCCATAGCTCAAAGAAGATGTTCTGGCATTTCTTGGAAAGATATTTCAGCAGAATGGGGTATTGGAATCACATCTTTACACAATTTTTACCAACGTTGTTTGAAAAAATTTGCCAATAAATTTCAAGAATATTTGTATATTTAATATTATCTAATTAGCTAGGAAAAGTATGAGCAAAATCATAGACGTTTTAACATTTTCAGCCCCTATACCTGTGGATGGAAGGCATCGAGCAGAAGAGTTACGCAGACAACAAGCCACGCAAGCAAAAGGCGAACAAGTTTATCTCAATACTTTGGCTGTATCTTTTGTAAACTATTATCTATGTTGCATGGGATTTGAGACAGACTTGAATAAAAGTGACAGTTGGAATGTCATTCAACAGACACTGATGGATGTCGCTGATTTGTCGCTTAAAAACTTGGGTTTATTAGAATGTCGCCCAGTATTGTCAGATACACAATTTGTTTATGTGCCGCCGGAAGTACAGTCAAATCGAATTGGCTATGTAGCTGTGCAGATTGGCAAATCATTTAGACAAGCAAAGTTGCTGGGATTTGTCAAGCAGGTAGAAACTGATTTGTTACCCATTAACCAATTGCAACCTTTAGATGAACTATTAGAGTATTTAGAAGAACTTTCTCAAATTCAACTTGCTAATAATTCGCTGACCTGTAATCAGAATCTAGTTAATTTGAAGCAATGGTTAGAGAATGTTTTTGAATCTGGTTGGCAAGAAGTTGAAACTCTTTTAGGGACTCCAAGTATCAATCCAGCTTGGAGTTTGAGAAGTGCTAATGGCGCTTTTATTAGTAGGGGTAAGCTGATTGATTTAGGAAAAATTTTGAGCGATGCCTACGGCGGGCTACACCAACGCGCAGTGGTTTTAGTTGTCACCCTACCACCAGACAACGAGCAAGAAATGGACGTTATCGTAGAAGTACATCCGACAAACGGAGAAGATTATCTGCCACCAAATCTCCATCTAATGATACTAGATTTTGAGGGTGCATCTGTGATGGAAGCTCAAGCTAGAAGCAGCAATAAAAATATTCAATTGGAATTTAGTTGTGAGATGGGAGAACGTTTCAGCGTTAAACTAGCTCTGGGAGATATCAGCATTACAGAAAATTTTGCCATTTGTTAATAGCAACAGCAGGGGTACTGCCAATGAGAAAATTAGTTGTGCTGAAGCTAGATGGCGATTTGCACTTAGGCGTGCATGTAACGCTGGAAATTGGAGAAGAAGGCAAACGCCCCACTACAGAAATTACTGGCAAGCTGCCCTCCAATCTAGATATGGCAACAGCAATTGACCAGTGGCAGTTGAACTATCGCAGTTTGTGGAAATTTACCCGCATCAAAGCAAAAAAAATTATTTACGATGGTTCTATCTCCCAGCGACGTAAGGAGTACGACACAAAAGCTAGTGAGGTGCAGGAGCATCTGAATAAATGGTTGCTGTCAGAATCTTTTCGTCCCGTGCGGGAAAAATGGCTCAAACATCTGATGCCAGATGAAGAAATACGGGTGTTGATTCGTACTCATTGTTTGCAACTCAAGAAACTTCCCTGGCATTTGTGGGATTTGATAGATAGAGATTACCTCAAAGCTGAAGTTGTTCTCAGTATTCCAGAATCAGAACGAGTAACAGCTGCATTGCGGACGTATAACTGGAGAAATAAAATCAGAATTTTGGCAATTTTAGGCCATAGTGACGGTATTGATGTGGAGCAAGACCGCCAGTTACTAGAGAAATTACCTAATGCCGCTACAACTTTTTTAGTAGAACCTCAATATTCAGACATCAACGATAAATTGTGGAAACAACCTTGGAATATTTTATTTTTTGCAGGTCATACCAAAAGCGAAGGTGATACTGGTTGTATCTATATTAATAAGACAGATAAATTAACAATTGATGAACTCAGACATGACCTGAGAAATGCTGTCGCCAATGGTTTACAACTAGCGATTTTTAACTCTTGTGATGGATTAGGATTAGCGCGAGAGCTACAAGATTTACAGATTCCGCAAATTATTGTCATGCGAGAACCAGTGCCAGACTTCGTAGCTCAAAAATTTTTAAAGCATTTTCTGGAGGTTTTTTCATCAGGACAATCTATATATGCTGCGGTTCGCACTGCCAGACAAAGGCTTAAAGGAATAGAAAAGGAATATCCAGGTGCAAGTTGGTTGCCAGTGATTAGCGAACATCCTGCGGTAGTGCCAATGACTTGGCAGGCGCACCGAAAAATGTTTGCTCTCAAGAGTGGAATGGCAATATTGCTGACAAGCTTGTTGGTAACAAGTTTAGTGATGGGAGTGCGGTATTGGGGTTATCTGCAAACGTCAGAATTACAGGCTTTTGACCATTTTATGCAATTGCGATCGCAACTTCTCACGGAACAACCTGACGAACGGATTTTAATTATCACTATTGATGAAGCAGATATCCAGTACCAACTTAATAAAGGAATGCAAATGCGATGGTCGTTATCTGACCAAGCCCTCGCTCAACTATTAGAGAAATTAAATAACTATCAACCAAGAACTATCGGTTTAGATATTTATCGTGATGGTATTCTAGACCCGAAATATCCAAATTTAGCTACTCGTTTTCAAGAAGATAATCGGCTATTTTTCGTATGCAAAGTTGCTACTGTTTATGATGATGGTGATACTGATGGAATTCCCCCACCTCCTGGAGTTTCCAGAGAACGGTTGAGTTTTAGTGATTTTGTAGCAGACGAAGAAGATATTGCTCGTCGCCAGCTTTTACATTTAACTCCCCCCTCAAAATCTTTGTGTACCACAGAATACGCTTTTAGTCTACAACTAGCACTTCATTATTTAGATAAAGAAGGCAAAATATCAAGTGTTACAAAAGAAGGTTATTTACAAATTGGTAACGTTGTGTTTGAGCAACTCAACGAACACACTAGTGGTTATCAAAAAGTGGATGCATCGGGTTATCAAATATTGTTGAATTATCGTTCTCTCTCCTCTGTAGAAAAAATTGCCGAGCAAATTAGTTTGAGAGATGTGTTAGATGAAAAAATCCCGTTAGAATCAGTTCAATTACTCAAAGACCGCATTATTCTTATTGGTCTTTCTGCCCCCACCAATACAAACGATTTTTGGAAAACACCTTTTAGTTCTAATGCAAAACCGAAGCAAAAGCAAATACCGGGAGTGTTTGTACAAGCGCAGATGCTAAGCCAAATCCTGAGCGCCGTTTTAGACCGCAGACCTTTGTTGTGGTGGTGGTCTGGATGGATGGAGGCACTTTGGATATGGGGATGGTCATTAATAGGAGGTATTACAGCATGGTATTATTCAAAACCCCTGTACCTTGGCTTGGCGGTGGTAGGAGGGTTACTAATATTGTTTGGCTTATGTTTTGGCATTTTTACATTTGCTGGATGGATACCATTTATTCCTCCAGCATTAGCATTACTAGCTACCCAAATAATGGTAATTTCATGGTTTAGGCATTTCCATATTGGTAAGAAAAAACAATTAAATTTTCGCCATGATTAGAAAAAAAATAATTAAACGTACCTGCGTCATTCATCTGCTAATTTTTAGTACAACAATTTCCTCACAATCAGTGCAAGCACAGCTGAATGATTCGATTCAAAACACTGTTAAAAATTCGCACTTCCAATCTTTTCGCCAACCGAAATTGCCCAGAAATGGCGCACCGACAGGTCGGCGCAGAGCAGGGGCTGGGCGTAATCCTGAGTGTCCTAGCTCTCTGACACGTCTGACTGCTTTAGTACCTGGCGATGCAGAGGAATCATTTTTAGCATCAACAGTTGTAGAGAATCCAACATTTTGGTTTTATGTTCCCCAATTGCCACAAACCACGCGTTATGGAGAATTCGTGTTACAAGTGCTAGATGGTAAAGATGTAAAGAATGTCTATCGAACACCTCTTACTCTCTCTGGAAAATCTGGGATTGTTAGCATTAGTTTGCCATCAGAATCGCAATCTTCCTTAAAAGCAGATAAAAAATATCGCTGGTATTTTCATATTTATTGTGGCGACCCGCAAAAAACATCTGACAATTTTTATGTAGATGGGTTTGTACAAAAACAACTGATGACAGAGACTCTTGATAGCCAATTGAAGATGGCAAAATCAAGGCAGTATATTGCCTATAGTGCCAATGATATTTGGTATGATGCCCTAACTAATTTAGGTCAACTGCGCCGTGCTAATCCGCAGAATGCAACTATTAATAAAGATTGGGTTGATTTATTAAATGTAGTTGGCTTGAAAGATATTGCTCAGGAGCCAATTGTAGAGCATTACAACTTGGAAAAATAAAACTAATCGCACGGTGAAGTTACTAATTTCTTGGAGGTGTTATGTCGGGGATAACTCAAAATTGGCAATGCTGGTGTAGTAGTTTTGTGATGTGCGGAGTGTTAATTGCTTCTTGGCAAGAATATGTTTTTGCTCAAATTACCCCAGATAACACCTTGCCTAATAATTCCAGCGTTACAAGGGAGGGTAATATCTTCAATATTACTGGAGGAACGCAAGCAGGAAATAATTTGTTTCACAGTTTTGGCGAGTTTTCTGTGCCTCCTGGCAACACTGCTTCCTTTAATAATGCTGTAGATATTCAAAATATCATTAGTCGGGTTACGGGTGGGTCAGTTTCTAATATTGATGGGTTAATTCGTGCTAATGGTACAGCTAATTTGTTTTTGATAAATCCCAACGGGATTATTTTTGGGCAAGGTGCGAGGCTGAATATTGGTGGTTCGTTTGTAGGGACTACAGCTAATGCTATTGGATTTGGCGATCGCGGTTTTTTTAGTGCTACTAATCCAGAAGTTTCTCCATCTTTGCTAACAGTCAATCCTTCCGCCTTACTATTTAATCAAATTGCTGCTGCGCCGATTGAAAATAACTCAATAGTTTTGCGCGTACCAGATGGCAATAGTTTACTGTTGGTAGGCGGTGATATCAATATGGATGGTGGAGGATTGTATGCTTTTGGTGGGCGAGTTGAGTTGGGCGGGTTAGCAAGTGCGGGAACAGTTGGGTTGAATGGGGATGGTAATAATCTAAGTTTGAGATTTCCCGATAGTGTAGAAAGAAGTGATGTTTTCCTTAGCAATGGCGCTAGGGTAGCCGTAATTGCTGGTGATGGTGGAAGTATCACAATTAATGCCCGAAATTTCGAGATGACAGGAAGTTTACTGATTGCAGGAATAGGGAGAGGACTAGGTTCTGATAATAGTAGGGCAGGAAATATTGATATTAATGCAACGGGAGCAACAAATTTTAACACTGGGAGTTTGATTGTTAATCAGGTGCAACCAGGAGCTAACGGACAAGCAGGCGATGTCAGTATCAGTGCTAGCACGTTGAAAGTTAGTGAGGCAGAGGTGAATACTAATACATTAGGTGCAGGCAAGGGGGGAAATTTGACCATTGATGCCCAAGATGTGCAACTTATTGGTAGGGGTCGCTTGTTCGCTTCCGCAAACTTAAACTCAACAGGAGACGCAGGAAATTTAACTGTTGAAACTAATACCTTGCTAGTTCAAGATCGGGCAAAAATCGCTACTGATACATCTGGTGTGGGTAAAGGGGGAAATTTAACTATTAAAACTAATACCTTGCTAGTTAAAAATGGGGCACAAGTCGGTGCTGGTACATTTGGTGAGGGCAATGGGGGAAATTTGACCGTTGATGCCCAAAACGTGCAACTGATTGGTACAAGCGTCGATGGTGTTCTCAGTGGCTTGTTCGCTTCCGCACAGCGAAACTCTACGGGGGACGCAGGAAATTTAACTATTAAAACTAATACCTTGCTAGTTAAAAATGGGGCACAAGTGGATGCTAGTACATTAGGTGCAGGCAAGGGAGGAAATTTGACTATTGATTCCCAAGATGTGCAACTAATTGATAGGGGCAGTGCCTTGTCCACTTCTGCAAACTTAAACTTAACAGGGGATGCGGGAGATTTGACTATTAAAACTAATACTTTACTAGTCAAAGATGGGGCGCAGGTCGGTACTGTTACATTTGGTGCGGGCAAAGGGGGAAATTTGACTATTGATGCCCAAGATGTGCAACTGATTGGTGGTACAAGTGACGATGGTCGGTTTACCAGTGGCTTAAGTACTTCCGCACTGCGAAATTCAACGGGGGATGCGGGAGATTTGACTATTAAAACTAATACGTTGCTAGTCAAAGATGGGGCACAAGTGGGCGCTGGTACATTTGGTGCAGGCAAAGGGGGAAATTTGACCGTTGATGCCCAAAACGTGCAACTGATTGGTACAAGTGCTAATGGTCCGTTTGCCAGTGGCTTGGTTGCTTCTGCACAGCCAGATTCAACAGGGGATGCAGGAGATTTAACTATTAAAACTAATACTTTGCTAGTGCAAGGTGGGGCACAGGTGAATACTGCTACATTTGGTGAGGGCAATGGGGGGAGTTTGACCGTTGATGCCCAAGACGTGCAACTGATTAATAGGAACAGTGGCTTGGCTGCTTCTGCACAGCCAGATTCAACAGGGGATGCGGGAGATTTGACTATTAAAACTAATACGTTGCTAGTGCAAGATGGAGCTGGAGTAACCGTGGAGAGTTTGGGAACAGGAACCGCAGGTAACATGACAGTAAATGCCCGCTCTATCCGTTTAAACAAGAACGCCTTACTTATTGGTGACACACAAAGTACTAAAGTTGACCCTAATCAGGAGCAAGCGACAATTAACATTAACTCAGAAAATTTAATCATGAGTCGCAATAGCAACATCAGAACCAACGCAACAGGAGAAAACGTCATCGGCGGCAACATCAACATTGACACCGATTTTCTCATTGGTGTTGAAAATAGTGATATCAGCGCCAATTCTGCTAACTTCCGTGGGGGGAATGTGCGAATAAATGCTCAAGGTATCTTTGGTATACAGTTCCGAGATGTGGCATCTGATAGCACAAGCGACATTACCGCTACAGGAGCAAGTTCCGATCTCGGTGGTTCTGTAGAATTAAATACACCTGAGATTGACCCTAACAGTGGCTTAGTTGAATTGCCAACAATACCAGTTGATACTGAAATAGCCCAAGGCTGCTATAGTCCTAATTACGCTCAAAGCAAGTTTGCGATCGCCGGACGCGGTGGTTTACCAGCCAACCCCAAAGACATTCTCACTCCTGATGCAACCCAAATAGATTGGGTGTCTCTCAAACCCAGCAATCACAACCGTTCCCTACCACCTATTGCCACTAAACCAACAACCTCCACTCCCGAACGTATTGTTGAAGCCACAGGTGCAGTACTAAATGCCAAAGGGCAAATAGTCCTCACTGCTAATTCATCTACCGCTAATCCTGGCACTTCCAGACAGAACCCAATTCAATGTCATGGTAGCTAAAGTGAAATTTTAGAGTTACATGAAACTTTTAAAGCATTTTTTAATAGCATTGTTGACTGTATTACTGTGCATATCTTTACCGCATTTTTTTGAGTCATCTAATGATTTTACGGCGGCGTTTGCAACCTCAAATCCTTCTGATGTGACCGCCGTTACCCATAGCTCAAAATCTACAACTCTACCGTTTTCTGTTTTAACAACAACGTCTACTGCCAACCAAACTCAGACTTATAGCCTAGTGCAACAAAGTCAAGCACTTTATGAAGTGGGACAGTTTATGGAGGCGGTACAACTTTTAAAAAAAGCAGCTAATGAATTTAAAGCTAATAATGATGTCTTGAACGAAGCTATAAGTTTGAGCAATCTTTCTTTAGCCTACCAAAAACTCGGAAAATGGCAAGAAGCAACTGAAGCGATTCGCAATGCGATAGCTTCGCTTCACGCACAAAGTATTCAATTATTACACACTCTAAAAAATTCCGATTATTCACAAGAAAAATCGCAAATATTTGCCCAAGCTTTAGATGTTCAAGGAGGTCTAAAATTAGCACAGGGACAAACTGAAGCCGCCTTGAGTACTTGGCAAGAAGCAGCTAAAATTTATCAACAATTAGATGATACATCGGCACTGATTCGCAATCGGATTAATCAAGCCCAAGCAATGCAAGCTTTGGGAAATTACTTGCAAGCACATAAAACATTAATCTTAGTACAAGGAATTCTTCAAAAACAACCAGATTCTTCTCTGAAAGCCACAGGATTGCAGAGCTTAGGAAATGTGCTGCGAAGTTTAGGTTATTTAAACGATTCGCACAAAATTTTAGAAGAAAGTTCTTCTGTGGCTAGAAAAGTGGGAGATGCGATCGCTCAAAGTAATGCTTTACTAAGTTTAGGTAACACAGCCCGCGCTCAAACATACGCTCAAGTTAATTTAGGTAACTCAAACAGCGCCGATAATTACACTAAAACAGCAATCCAATACTATCAACAGGCGGTACAGATTGCATCTGCAACACCTACTGTGCGCCTCCAAGCTCAACTGAATCTATTAAGACTATTAGTAGAACAAAAAGAATTTAGCACAGCAAAAGCATTATTATCCAAAATTCAATCTCAGATAAACAATTTGCCTCCAAGTCGGACAGCTGTTAACTACCGGATTAACTTTGCCCAAAGTCTGAGCAAAATCATCCAAAACGAAATTCAACCAAAAGATATTGCTAAAATGCTAGCCCAAGCTGTAGAAGTGGCTAAGAATTTAAAAGATGAACGAAGCGAATCTTATGCACTTGGTACTCTTGGCGAACTGTACGAACAAAGCGGACAGTTATCTGATGCCAAAGGACTTACGCAGCAAGCCTTGGTGAAAGCTGAGTCTATTGATGCTCAAGACATTGCTTATCAATGGCATTGGCAGATGGGACGGATACTTCAAAAGCAATCTAATATCCCAGCAGCAACAGCAGCTTATAATCGAGCTTATAATGCCCTTAAATCCCTTCGTAACGATTTAGTTGCAATTAATCCTGACGTACAATTTTCTTTCCGTGAGAGCATAGAACCCGTATATCGAGATTACGTTGATTTGCTATTGCAATTGGAGGAAAATACAAATCAAAAGTCAAACAATCTCCTGCAAGCCCGCCAGGTAATTGAATCTCTCCAACTCGCGGAATTAGATAACTTCTTTCGTTCGCCTTGTTTGCTACCAAGAGTTGATCTTGATAAATTAGTTGAAAAGGAAAAATCCACAGCTGTTATCTATCCAATTATTTTAGATAACCGACTAGAAATTATTACTAAATTGCCAGGACAAGATACAATTTATCGCAATACTAATAAAATATCTAAAAATATATTAGAAAAAACTGTAGAACAACTACAAAAAGATTTACCCGTTGCTAGTCGAGAGCCTGATGTTAAGCAGTACTCACAACATTTATATGATTGGTTAATTAAACCCATTGAAGCAAATTTAGCAAACCAAGGTATAAAAACTTTAGTATTTGTATTAGATGGTGCTTTGCGAAATATCCCAATGGCGATTCTCTACGACAAAGAACAGCAGAAGTATTTAATAGAAAAGTATGCTATTTCTTTGACCCCTGGTTTGCAACTTATCGATCCCAAACCTTTACAAAACGTGCAGCTAAATGTTTTAGTTGCTGGAGTTGAGGAAGAACGCTTAATTGAAGGTCAATCCTTTTCTAAACTCTCAAATGTGACACAAGAATTAAAACAAGTCCAGGCTGAAGTTAAAACAAGTAAAAAACTTTTAAATCAGGATTTCACTGAAATTAATCTGGAAAAGCAAATTCAATCTACTCCGTTTTCAGTGGTGCATCTAGCAACTCACGGGCAATTTAGTTCAGATGTTGAACAAACCTATATTCTCACGTGGGATAACCTACTGAAGGTTAGAGAATTAGATAATTTACTACGAACTAGGGGTGAAAGCCGACCAGAAACAATTGAATTACTCGTTCTTAGTGCTTGTAAAACTGCTACGGGAGACAAACGAGCTGCTTTGGGATTAGCAGGCGTGGCGGTGCGGGCGGGCGCACGCAGTACCCTAGCAACTTTGTGGACAATAGATGATGAATCTACTAGCGAGTTTATGGGTGAATTATACCGACAGTTGGATGCTGGGGTAACTAAAGCCCAAGCTTTGCAACGCGCCCAACTGGCAATTTTAGCTAAAGAAAATCGCCCATATTTTTGGGCACCTTATGTTCTTGTGGGCAATTGGTTGTAATTATACTGATATATGGGTCATAGGCAGTCAAAGTTTAATCATTTGCACTGACAAATGAGTTGTATTGAATCTCTCAAGTCAAGCAGATGATTATTTTATTATCTTTAGTGAAAAATGGGAAGAGAAAAACTATTGATGTTATTCAGTACGGGAAGTAGAGGTGGTGTTTGCTTGTAGCCAATCTTGAAAGAGGGATTTAAAGATTTGCTCTCGACTTTCACTGAATTCAGCAGGGAAGCGCTTCTCAATTTTGAGAATGTGATAACCCAGTTTTGTATGTATTGGCCCAATCACTTCGCCTTCTTTTGCTTGAGAAATAGCTTGTACAATCTCTGGCATTAATTCTGATAAAAAGCGAACGCCAACAAAGCCACCATTTTGTTTAGACTGTTTACCTTTGGAGTATTCTAATGCTAAAGCACAGAAAGATTCATTTGATTCTTGAATTGCATAAATTACTTTCTTCGCTTCTGTGAGGTCGCTGATTAGAATTTGAGATAGAGCAACACGTTGATAATGTTGACGATGACTCAAATAATGAGCATCAATAACATCTCCAAATAAATGTTCTTTTAACTTTTTTGTAAGTAATTCTAATTTGATACCCCTAGACCAATCTTCTACAGTAATTCGTTGTTGTTGCAGCCAAACCAAGGTTTCAGAAATTCCTAGTAATTTATGTTCAAGTCGAAATGCATCTCCGGATGTTTGCAATTCTTCATCAGTAACAGTTAAGTCAAGCTGTTGACACATACTTAAAACACATGCATTTCGTTCAGCTAAAACTGCATATTCAGCTATTTTGTGACAAGAGCGCAGGTAAGCAATCACATCTTCGTCGGTTGCTAAAGCAATTTCTGGCATAGACACTAATTCTATGTTTTCTAAAGTTTCTATCATGGTTTTGTTTTCCTATGAAATTTGATTTGGGTGAGATTGTTGCTGATTAGCTGCGATAAATTAGTTTTTCAGAGGGAATTTTAGGAACTGTCAATTTATTACGATGTAAATCGCCGTAAAGATTCATGTATTCAACTTCAGCAGTCGTTAACTTACCTTGCTGAACACCTGCGATCGCTACATCAATTTCTTCACGTTTAGTCAAGCCTGTTAAGCAAATATCAACACAGTTCTGTGTTAACGAGTATCGGTATAAGTCAGGAACAGTAGGTCGCCAACATTTTTCAGGTAAACTACTCGGAACATCCCAAAGTGCGCCTGAGTGAGAACCTGTAGACTTGAAGGTAACAATACCTGGTCGAGATCGGTCTTGTACTTCCAATTGATTAAATATTCGACTTTGAGCAGACCGATGAGCAACATTATGTCTAACCATCACCACATCTAATAAGTCGCTATACAAGGACTGTTGCGCTAAATTAATATCGTGGAACGAAGCACCAATATAGCGGACGGCTCCCATTTTTTTGAGTCTTTCGGAAGCACCAAACATTCTTTCAATGGTGCGCTGATAGACAGAATTAGTACCTCTTAAATCAGGAGAAAGCTGCAAGCAATTCTGTAAAGCTGCCCCATCATTTGAACCAATCCAGCCCCAGAACAACACATCAATATAATCAATATTTAGCTCTACGAATTGATCTAATAAAGCAGCTAGCGCCATTTCTGGACTTTTGATATAAGTCACGGTTGCGAGTACCACTTTCTCTCGGACTGAGGAGCGACGCCTACACATCTGGCGCAGCGCCCCAGACATGGAACTGTAAATATAGTGGTGCAAATCGCTAGAGTAAAAAAAGTAGTTAATTCCACGCTCAAAAGCGTAAAGGGTATCTTCACTTGAGATGCTACCACCACCACCCAAGCCGAGACAGCTGACTGTTAAATCAGTTCGTCCTAGTTTGCGGTAAAACGCTAAGTCAGACTCTGGGAATTTATTTGTGACATGACTAACTTTGCTGGTTGAGGCTACTTGAGGCGATGCAAGATCGGTTAGTTTCATTGGTCTAACGGGGTGTATATGTCTTCCGAGTTGGCATTCAGATAAGAATGTTGCCAGTCAATTTTTAGCAGCGAGAAGTGCTGATAGATAGATTCCATCCGTTTGTGAGGCGATTCATCACCTTTTTGCCGCGCTTCTAGCAAGCCATTGGCAACAATTTGACAGCGATTCATCCCAAAACTCTCTACAGCAGCAAATTTACAATCTGGTTCTTCTGCTAGAGCAATTCCAGGGGCAAGTAATTTTGTAAATAAAGGTATTTCTGTGCGGAAATGCGATCGCTTTTCTGCATAAACGCTTTTTAGAACTTGCCAGATTGCTTGATAATTACTTTTCTCAAAATAAAGAACTCCACTGTCATAGCGTCCGTAATCAGAAGGGTTGTATAGCACTTTAAAAGTGAAGGGAATTCTGATTTGGTTTAATTGTTGCGTCAGGCTTTCCATGACAGCAACTGCACCTTCATGTGTCAAGTTCAAGTAAACTCTGACTGTTTGAGGATGAGTGTCTGACCCAGCATCGCTTACGGCCATGTAAAATCCGTTTTGAATTAAATTACGAGGCATACGGATAGCGACTAAGTTGCCTACAGATGCAGATTGTTCGGCGGGTTGTAAATGGTGATCGCGTTCAATATGCAAAGTCAAACCGCCTTTGGTGACAGCCAGACTCTCATCACTTTCTTGGCGCAACACAGACCAACCGGGGTCAAAGTAGCCTTCTCCACTATTGCTTTTGTGTAGGCGATCGTAAAACTCTACATCTACTCCTAGAAAAGTATTGTTCTCTAAATTCTGATGCAATGCTAATTCAGATGAGTTGGTATCTGTTGCTAGAGCATCTCGCATAGAACCGTTGTAATAGATACCGTAGAGAAAACTTTGCAATTGTAAACTCAAATACTTATTTTGCAGATTCAAAGGTGTTCTTTGAAAGCGGGCTACTACTTCAGCAGGAATTTCAAAAGGTTTGTAAGCTGGATGGCTAATACAAAAGTCGGACTTGATTTCAATATTGTTGGCTATGTCTTGTAAAGAATCTAGCACACGAGTTGATAGTGAATTTTGAGGAGAATCTAGTAGTTGCATAATATTTGATTTAAACAAGAAAAAGGTAGTACCGCTTCGCACAATTACGAATTACGAATTAGTATGAGTTCCGATTCTACAATTCCAAAAACTGTTGGCATTGATTGTTCTGGACGACACAACAAACTTTTGGCAACTTGAAGCATACAAATACCCATATTCCCAAAAGATTTTTGATGCTGAATCATTGCCTGGATTTGTTGAACGATCGCAAGACCAGAAAACTGCACAACTCGTCTCAAAAAATTAGGGCGATGCTCTAAAATTTCTGGAAAGTTCGCCAAATAAGTTTTAGTCAAAGCTGCAATTGAAGGTTGAAGTTGTTCGAGTGGTGTCATCGCTAATCGCAAAGATTCTTCGACATTAATAGACTTGCTCACAACTAAGCTATTTAGCCACAGTTGTAGATAACTGGCGATGAGCATTCCTAAATCAAATGCAGGATCTCCCCAAGCGCCTCGCTCCCAATCAATGAGTCGAATAATACTGTTAGTTGGTTCTTCTAGGACTTCTTGCCAATTGTTATGTAAGAGGATATTGTTTAACTTCAGGTCGTTATGCGTTAGACAGCAAGGTACAGATTGATTGATGAGTTGTGCGATCGATTTTCCGAGGCTGTCATATCGCTGATAGAGAGCAAAGAATTTAATACCATCTGCGGGAACCTGACCGAAAACTTCAGGACTAATCCGTTCTAACCCAAGATTAAAGTTAAAAGCTTGTTTAATAGATGTATCTTCAGATGTTTGTGAGAAAAATTCTTGATACTTTTGACAGTTGAATGTAGCGCGATGAATTGTAGCTAAAGTTGCGCCGATTGAAGTGGCGATCGCAGTTGGAAAAACATTCTCTTTTGTGTAGAATTCAGCTAAATCATAATAGTCATTGAGGTAGTTAAAAACAATGACTGAATCATTTGCATTAAAATCAACTACTTCTGGGAGCAATGGGCGAACATAACTAAGCTCTGGAAATTGTCGGGAAAACTCTTGAATTCGCCATTCATTCAGGAATTCACCGGAAGTTTTGCCTTTTCGATTATAGCGTTCTTGCTTAACAAGGAGTTTACGACCATCTGGATAACTGAGTAACAAATTGAAGTTTTTCGCAGGCTTTAGCTCAGGTTGACTTAAATATTGCTCCTCATATTCACATATTTTCCGGTCAACTAAATAACTGAATACATTCTTAGTATTTAGAAAAAATCTCATGTTCGGGACTCCCTTAAATCAAAATAATGCAGTCAAAAATTTTAAAAATCTTATTAAAAAGATGTATAAAAGCTTAAGCTCTTAAGCAAAAAACTTTTTAATAAGACTTTTGTATTATTCTGCCAATCTATAAATGGGCTATTGGTCCCCTGTTATAATCATGGATTTTCCTAGCAATTACAGATGCTGTACCACCTCCACCAAATAGAGTTATTAGTGTAAATAAGAATCCCCCACGAGTCAAATCTAACTCATTGTCATTGATTTCATTCAGATAACTTTCTTCACCTGAAAGTAGATAAAATCCTGGTAAATTGAGATCGTTGATCGTAATGTTTGACATGGTTTATTTATCCAAGTAATACTTTAATTCATTAACTTAGTTGTCATTGATTTCACTTAAAAATCGGGACTAGCGATCCAACTGGAAACAGCACCACTTACAACAGCGATTCCTTGAGCTGCTTTTTTAGCACATACAGCTGAGGAACGTTGAGCAACAAGTTTACCTACAGAAAAAAGGAGTGCTGGTAGCAAACCACCGTAGATACTGTCAAATTCATTATCACCCAGATCATTCATATAGCCTTCAGAATCAGAAAATAGATCAGAACCAGCAGGATGCAAATCAGAAATATTGATAGTAGCCATTGTAGTTTTCCTCTTGAATGAAATTGCTTGAAATTGAATTATCTGTAAACTGCTTTGTTACAGATTAGTTAGCTTCTCCTTGATTAGTAAATAAGGTTACAGCAGCGATGGTTAGCACAACACTCGCACGAACCGACCATATTATAGGAGTGGAACCACCGTAGGTAGCATCAAGTTCGCCATCACCCAGCTCATTAATGTAGCTCTCAGAATCAGAAAAAAGATCGGAACCAGTAGGATGTAGATCAGAAATATTGATAGTAGCCATTGCTTTTTCTCTTAAATGATTAGCTTTGAATTGGATTAGCTGTGTATTGCCTAATCACATTTCAATCTTCGGAGATTCAATCTATAATTTCAATACTTAAAAAGTTATTGTTTATGCATAAGTCATTGACTTATGTTTTAATTATCCAAATATTGAATGTTCAAAAATAAAAGTACTTTTATCTGAAAAATTACAGTGCAATAGCGCGTCACTACTCCGAATCAGGCAATTTGAAACTGAAGCTATGTTTTTTGTTATAGATGGTGCTGTTTTTAGTTTGTCAGACCACCAAAGCCTGAAAAGCCACACTTGTGAGTGTTTACCAGATTTTTGTAAAGCTTTGTAACGAGATGTGGAATTCCCGGAGTTTTGATTCAGAGAAGTAACAGAGGTTCTCAGGAAATATCCAGATTAATTTCTATTTGGGCATTGCAAGTTATACCAGGAGGAATTGCTGTGGACAAGCAAGGTCTATACTTAACAGTGTTTCAGCGTAAGCTTTTGCTCAAGAGTTTAGAAGCAGATTTACGTCCAGAATACTGCCGTCGGATTGAAATTATGTTGTTGGCAGATGCAGGCCAATCTCAGACTCAAATTTGTGAAGCGTTAGGATGCTCTCAGGAGACAGCGCGGCACTGGATGACGATCGCCCAAACAGGTCAAGCTCACCATTGGAGCGATCGCCCGATGGGTCGTCCTAAGGCTGTGAATGAGCAATATCTGGCTCGTTTGCAAGAACTGACAAGCCATAGTCCGCGTGAGTATGGCTATTCATTTGAACGCTGGACAGGGCAATGGTTAAGTAAGCATCTGACAAAAGAGATGGGGATGAAAGTTAGCGCTTGCCACATTAACCGCTTGCTCAAGGAAATGGGACTTTCGACTCGACAGACACGCAAAACTGTCGAGAACGAAACTGATAACGCAAAAAATTCTCGGATTACTATTGGCAACCTGCTACCAAATCCAGAGCCTGATTTTCGCTGGTCATTGAATTTCGCTAAAACAAGCAACTAATTCTGCGGTTAAACCCCAACAAATCATGGTTCAGAACAAAACAGAATTTTCCACTCAACAGCTTGCCCAAACCTTGGGTCAGACTCTTACACAACAGGAACTTTCAGACTGCATCAAACAAATTGAAATTCTCCAACCAAGTGCAGGCAAACTGTTCTGGCAGACAGCAGACGCAAGTGTTGGCATTTATATAATTCTGGCAGGTAAAGTCAGATTGCTCGATCGCACCGATAATTTAATCGCTTCTGTGGGTACGGGAACATCATTCGGTGAACTAACGCTATTTCCAGAAGAACAATTTCAACCTTATGCTGCTAGGGCTTCGGTAAATCTTAAAGTTGGTTATATTCCCGGAAATTGTTTGCGATCGCTCATTCGCAAATATCCTTCTATTGGGCAGCATCTTCACCATCAAGCTGTACTTTGGGATTTGCTGCTGTTGTTTCGCCAAAATGCGGCGCTGAATAATGCTGCTTACGAGGGTGTCATGCAAATACAACCATTGCTAGAGCAGCACAATCTCCAAATTAACAAACTTCCATCTTCTTTACTCAAAGACCAGCAACTTTGGATACTGCGTCGCGGCGAACTACTGCACACATCAGGACTCAAACTCACTGCTGGCAATATTTACGCTTTGTCTCAGTTACCTCAAGAACGTGGTTGGCAGGTAACTCAACCAACGCAACTATACAGCCTCAGCCGTTCGCATTGGGGAACAGCACTGGAATATGTACCACAAATGGCTGAACTCGATGCTAACAACCACCCAGTTACAGCATCTGAGCCTGTTATATTTCCCCAATTTACTGTTGAGCCAAAAAACCAGTCCCAGAAAAGAATTAATAAAGCCTACTTCCCTAACCCAACCGTAAAAATCAGTCATCTATGGCAACGGATAACTCGACGCTATCCTTTCTTTGAACAGCAAAGTGCATCTGATTGTGGTGCGGCTTGCTTAATAATGGTTGGTCTTTACTGGGGTAAGCGTTTTAGCGTCAATCGCCTGCGGGATGTTGCCAACGTTGACCGGAATGGTTCATCGCTGCGAGGTTTAGCAGCCGCAGCAGAAAGCATCGGGTTTTCGACTCGACCTGTAAAAGCCAGTCTCGATAAACTAGCCCAGCAAAGCCTCCCGGCTATTGTGCATTGGGAAGGGCAACATTACATTGTTGTTTACGAAGTTAAAGGCGATCGCATTATCGTGGGAGATCCTGCTATTGGTCAGCGTACCCTGACTCATACAGAATTTACAGCAGGTTGGACTGGCTATACTTTATTACTTCAACCTACAGCCCTACTCAGAGAAACAAAAGAAGCTAGCACTGCTTTCTGGCAGTTTTTTGAATTAACTAAACCTCACTGGCTGGTGTTATTGGAAGTATTTATTGCTTCTATCCTCATTCAAATTTTTGGTCTGATTACACCACTATTTACGCAATTATTGTTAGACCGAGTAGTTGTGCAGCGTAGTGAACTGACATTAACGGCTGTAGGTCTAGGCTTGGTCATATTTAGCCTTTTTAGAGTTGCCATAACTGGACTACGACAATACCTTTTAGACCACACAGCTAACCGAGTGGATCTAGCGTTGATTGTAGGTTTTATTAGCCATACTTTCCGTTTACCTCTGAAATATTTCGAGTCTCGCTACGTTGGCGATATTATTTCTCGCGTCCAGGAAAACCGCAAAATTCAACGTTTATTAACTGGTGAAGCACTATCTATCTTTCTCGATTTACTAACAGTATTCGTCTATCTAGGATTGATGTTTTGGTATAGTTGGAAAATGGCATTATTTACCTTAGTGATTGTGCCACCATTTGTATTATTGGCGCTGATTGCTACACCTTTTTTACAACGTGTTTCCCGCGAGATTTTTGGTGCACATAATGAAGAAACTGGGTATTTGATTCAGTCTCTCACTGGCATCCGCACGATTAAGTCTATGGCTGTTGAGCAGACAGTACGCTGGCATTGGGAAGAACTTTTTGGTAAGTCAGTGAAAAAGACTTTTTCTGGGCAGGTAATTGGCAATACATTGCAAATATTTAGCTCTGGAATTGAAGCTGTAGTGACGGCAGTGTTATTGTGGTTTGGGGCATGGCAAGTGATCCAAAATGAACTCACCATTGGGCAATTGATTGCTTTTAATATGTTGCTGGGTAACGTGATTAATCCCTTTCAACGGCTGATTTTGCTGTGGAATGAATTGCAAGAAGTACTAATTGCTATTGAGCGAATTAATGATGTGATTGATGCTGAACCAGAAGAAGATTTACAACACCAATCTCATCAATATTTACCACCAATTAACGGTTACATTCGCTTTGATAAAGTTACTTTTCATTATCACACAGAAAGTGATAAAAACACCTTAGAAAATATCAGTTTTGAAGTCCAACCAGGAGAGACGCTCGCACTTGTTGGACGCAGTGGTTCGGGAAAGACAACGATATCTAAGCTGATATTGGGGCTGTATCCGCCCACAGAAGGGAAGATTTTGATTGATGGCTATGATATCACTAGTTTGTCGCTGCGATCGCTCCGCCAGCAAATTGGTGTCGTTGACCAAGATACCTTTCTGTTTGGCAGTACAATTCGGGAAAATATTAGTTTAGGTCATCCTGAAGCCTCTTTAGAAGAAGTCATAGAAGCCGCTAAACAAGCAGGCGCACATCAATTTATTAAAGAACTACCGATGGGCTACGAAACGCTTGTCGGTGAGGGTGGAGGAACTCTTTCGGGTGGACAAAGACAACGGTTAGCGATCGCCCGCGCCCTTGTAGGAAATCCTCGACTACTGATTTTAGACGAAGCTACCAGTAGTCTTGATGCTGAATCTGAACGCATTATTCAGACTAACCTCAACACAATTCTCCAAGATAGAACAACAGTGGTGATTGCACATCGGCTCTCAACAGTACGCAATGCTGACAAAATTTTGGTACTAGATAAAGGCTTGTTAGTAGAAAGTGGTACGCACGAGCAATTAATGGTTAAACGCGGTCACTATTTCTACCTAAATCAACAACAATTGACTGTAGCAATTTAAATCAATTATTTGGCGTTAATTAATTAGAGAACTAACAATGACAAACGAATTTCCGACACAAGAGCAATTAAGTCAGAATAGTCACTATCCTAGTAGTCAACTGGACTTAAAACCTCAGTCAAAATCTTCTATATCTCTCAGTGAAGATTGGTCTTTTTTAACCAAAGAATTAATTGATACATTGCCACGAATTTGGACACGCGGATTGCTATATTGGCTAGTAATATTTGCTGCGATCGTTTTACCTTGGGCGATGCTATCTAAAGTAGACGAAACAGGTAGTGCTAGAGGACGACTTGAACCTCAAGGAAGAACTGTAAGATTGGATGCACCTGTTACCGGAAAAGTTGTAGCCATCAAGGTTAAAGAAGGAGAAACTGTCAAAGCCGGACAAATTTTACTGGAGTTAGAGTCTGATTTAACTCGTACTGAACTACAACAAACTCAGTCCAAGCTAGAAGGTCAACAAAATCGCGTAAATCAGCTTCAGTTATTAAAAAATCAACTCACAATGTCTTTACGCACTCAGCAATTACAAAATCAAGCCCAAGAGTCTGAGCAAATTGCTCAACTTGACCAAATTCAGCAACGGCTGAATTCCAGTCAACAAGTATATGTTCTAGAAAAAAGTCGCCTGAAATTAGCTAATAATGAAAGACAACGTTATCGATATCTTTGGCAAAAAGGCGCTATTTCTAAAAGTAAATTAGAAGAAATAGAAGGCGCTATGTTTGAACGTCAGGGACTTCTAGAACAAGCTCAATCAGATATCCAACAAGCAACTACCGAAATTATTAAGCAGCAAAGCACCAATCAACGCATCAGTCGTACAGGTGAACTTGCACTTTTAGATAGTCAAAAACAAATTAAAGAACTTCAATCTCAAGTTGTCGATGTACTATCAGAAATTAACCAAACCAAAAAACAAATTCAGTCTTTGCGATTTCAAGTACAACAGCAAACTCTTCGTACTCCCACAGATGGCACAATTTTTCAGTTATCTATCAATAATCCCGGAGCAGTTGTACAACCAGGGCAAATGGTTACTCAAATTGCACCTCAAGGAGTGCCTTTGATATTTAGAGCCGAAATGCCCAGTCAAGAAAGTGGTTTTCTTCAGGTAGGAATGCCTGTAAAACTGAAATTTGATGCTTATCCTTTTCAAGATTATGGAGTAACTGAAGGCAAACTTCGCTGGATTTCTCCAGACTCTAAAGTTGTAGAGACTGCCCAAGGCAAGGTAGAAAATTTTGAACTAGAAATTGAATTGCCAAAAACTTATATCCAAACTAATGATAACCGGATTTTATTAGCACCAGGTCAAACGGCAACTGCTGAGGTAATTATTAGGGAGCGTCGCATTATTGACTTTGTATTAGACCCATTTAAGAAGTTGCAAAAAGGCGGTTTAGAATTTTAGGAAAAGTCGAGAAAAAATCAATTATTACTAAGGAGTTAATTTATGTCAAAATTTCTTGCTGTTTCCCAAGACGACATTATTAATGAAATCAAACTTTCCTGCCAAATCCCTACTATTGTCAAGAGTATTATCAACCGTAGGATTATTATAGATGTAGCCCAAGAAACAGGTATAAAAGTTGAGACAGAAGAACTTCAAGAAGCCGCAGATAGCTTGCGGATGATGAACAAACTTGAGAATGCTGAAGTTACTTGGTCTTGGCTACAAAAACACGGTCTTTCTTTAGATGATTTTGAAGAGTTAGTTTATTATAATGTTCTCTCCTCAAAGCTAGCAGAACATTTATTCGCCGACAAAGTTGAACAGTTCTTTGTTGAAAATCAATTGGATTATGCTCAAATAGTCATGTACGAAGTTGTCTTCGATGATTTAGACTTGGCAATGGAAATGTTTTACGCAATTCAAGAGGGTGAGATTAGTTTTCCTGAAGTTGCCCATCAATATATTCAGAATGATGAGATACGCCGATGTGGAGGATACAAGGGAATACTGAGCCGTATAAATTTGAAGCCAGAAATATCAACAGCTGTATTTGCAGCAACTCCACCTCAGCTTCTTAAACCAATTGTTACCTCTAAGGGGGTACATTTTATTAATGTTGAGGAAATTATCATACCTCAATTAAATAAAACTTTACATTTAAAGATTATTTCTCACCTATTTTCCGAATGGCTGAACCAGCAATTTGAGAAAACTAAAATTGAAGTCGAGGATATCTGCTGAATTTAACTGGTGACTCAATTGGTTATGGGTTTGTAATGAGTTTGTATCAATATACAAATTCTGTTCTGAATTTCTCTCTTTCACCTACACACTCACCAACCAATCACAGACCACAGACCTACACTCGTCTGCAAAGTTAACCCAAATCTGCCACTGCCCCAGATAGCCATTCCAGTAAGGCTCACCATCAGCCACCCCAACAGAAGAGCCAACTTGGGAGATTAACTCACTGTAGAACGAGCCAGCGCTATTTAGCCCAAGCTGCATTTTCACCATCAGCCCCTTCCATCCAAGAATCGCGATATTTTTTGGGGTATGTGGTGCTGTGTCACTGAGTGGTGTTGCAAAGACTATATTATTAGTGCCTGACACCACTTCAGTATTGTGCGATATGGATAGTGATGTTGTGTCAGTTACTGGTGTAGTTGTACTTATTTTATTACTGACTGACACCGATTCCCTTGAAAATGCTTCATCCCGATTTAACCACTGGCGAAAAATCGAATCACGCTGATCATCAGGGGCAACAAACCGATAAACACACTCCCGATTTTCACGCTTACCCAACCGACCGACGTAATCCAGTTTCAAATCAATCTTCGCAAGTAGTTTCTGTGCGATCGCTATGGAAGTCAGTTTTTCCGAGATAGTCACATTCAGATAATTTTTGATAACGTGCCTGTGCGTTACAGCCAGCGCTTTAAACTCCGCCATTTTCTCGTCGCTGCCACGTAACTGAACGTCTGGTGTAAGAAACTGCAACAGATTCAGTTCTTCTAACAACAGCACCGATGGCAACATTTGCCCCTTGTTAAAATCTGGTTTCCAAACCGAATTCTCCCCAGCCTCTAACTGCGCTTTTGCTCGTTTAGCATCACGATTCGTCAGAAACTCTCGCCCCAGCGTCAAATAATAGTGCATCCGCAGTTGAGGATACCAGCCGTCGTCATCTTTCTCCACAAGCTCAGGGGTAACATCAATTTCATAGCGACGGGACAATTCCGCCTTGCGCTGCTGATGTCGCTCGGTTTTCGTTTTCGCCCTTTTGTCTTGCAGCTTCTTGAGTTCAGCCTGTGAGAGTTCATCAGCTTGCGCGATCGCCTGACACTCAGCAGTATACAATTCCTGACTAGCCGCCTTAACCGACTCGATTATTGCCCCACTCTCATCATCATCGGCATCCGAGGCATCAATAACGGTGTACCCATCTTCGACCAAACCCGCAAGAACAGACTCTCGATAGCGCCGCATCTCAACGTTGATGACAGAACCACGCTTACCCCAAGTCTGCAATGACTCCGGTTGAAAATTCTGATCAACAAAGCTGTAGTCATCATTATCCGCCGCCGACAACAGCGCAATGTTAGCCTGTGTTGCAACGTGTTGACTTCTGAGCAATCCTCCTATCGTTGTGGAACCATTGCCCACAACCGACATCCCCCACTCTCTGACCCAAATGTGACGGTCAACAGTCTCCCTAACCCTTGCCAACATCTGACGCACGGAGTTAACCGGCTGCACTCCCTGAAATATTCCCCAAACAGCATCAAAATGTCCTCGAATGTCGATGGATACCCCAGTTTCAAGACTTGGAGAAGCAATAACCAAATCATACTGGGTGAGAATTTCGTTCAAGTGAGCGATACAACCGAAAGCCGCATGAGAGGGGTCTGCAACAGATTCACTGTCAATTCTCAGGATTCGCAAGTGAGGGAATTTGCGGCGAAACCGTTCTTCAAGTGCTTGGGTTCCCCATTTGGACTTAGCCTTTTGAGCAGAGCAGCACAATAGATGATGACCCCCTTTGGCAATAGCTTTGTCGAGTGCAGCGATGAGGTTTTTCGGGTTACTCCCAGAATAGTTGTAACAGTTTCCGGCTACGTGCCGATAGTTGTTGACGATGACAAACGGATTAACCCGACATTCTCCCGCAAGAGAAAGAACGTATTTCACATCTGTGTCGGAAACATCGGCACTTGATAGATAAATCTTTCCCTGATTGCTGCCCAAAACATTTTGTAACAGTTGTTTGAGGTTTTTGAGAACAGATACCCGACGCTTCTGCACTTCAGTACCAGAGTTGAGCAAATGCCAGAATACTTGGTCGCATTCATCAATAATAATTACATCATTTGACCAGTCATTGGGATTAAAACGGGCTTGACTTTCGTGATGCAGCGAATCAACGCACACCCCGTATCCTAGTAATGTGCCTGTTTCATTCGTGCGGACTTCGGTAACATAGTTAACACCAAAGCGATTACACAGTGCCTCACCCAGTTGGATACGATGGGTGATGATTAATACCCGTCTCCCCTGGTCATGTGCTTTGGCCACCTCAGTTGCCAGCCATTCGGTTTTACCAGTGCCTTTGGGAGCCTTGAGGATAATCAGTTTTTCACCTTCGGGGACGAGAAGCTGGCCCAAGAATCTTTGGTTGAGAGCGATGGACGGGGGATAAGTCAGCAGTGTGAAAAGCTTAATCTCCCACAACTCCAGTGCAACGGCAGTGTTGTAGAGTGCGTCAAATGCTGGCTGACCGTGAGCAACGATAAAATCATCAACCCCTTTTTTTGGCCCTAGCGGTAAATCAATCACTCGCAGCGAACAGCCTTCATTTACCAGTAGCCATCCCATGCGACTGATGGCGGTTCTGACTCGCTGTACAGTTTCGGGCTTATTATCCTGGTCAAAGCAAATGTTGACCTGTCGCCCCTGTGTTGCAAAATGTTTCAAGTCGGGAATCAGAGAGGGCTTACCAATAGCATTACCGTACTCATCATGGGGTGTGCGGTATCCAGCGTTAACACCAGGAATTGCGATCGCAGCATAACCAGCAGTCAGTAATGCCCCCGCTTTCTTGACACCTTCCACGATTGTCACTGGCACATTATGCCTCCAAACCCAGTGCCAGAAACCGCCGGGATGCTGTAAGTCTTCTTCTGTGATGGGAATGCCGCTACGATTGGAAACTTTCACCCAAATGCGATTCGGCACTAAGAGGAAGAAAGCGCGTGTCTCGTCTCTGTATGGATGCTCGTACTTGATGAACTTGTGGATTTTCTGGCGGTCACGTCTGGGGTGGTCGGGTTTGAAGCAACCCCACATCATCAGGACGTAGTTGTTGAGCGGGTCAACTCCATTGCACCACCAGCCGCCTAGTTCAATGTGCTGGTATTTCTTCAAGTCCCTATCTCTAAGTCGTCCATCGTTGCGACGAGAGATTTTGGGACTGTAGAGCAGATATTCGTAAGGTGTTGTGCCGGAGAGCGATCGCGCATTCAAGTGAAAAATTTCTTCGTCAACTCCGCTGCCTCGCCATTCTTGTAAATGTTTGAAGTGAGAATCAGATTCGATTATACGCATATTTCCTCTGTTTTTTGACGCATGGAAATGAAGCGGCATTGCACCCATGCCGCCGATTCAATTTTTTGTGAGAGCTTGTGCTGGCTACGAAATCCTGACTAAGCCAGCCAGGGGTTATTTGTTCCCCCCGGTATGCGGTCGAAACGTCAGATTAATACGTGTCCTAACCACTTTGTTGGTCTTAGGAACCTGATGCAGATGAGTAGACTGACAACCGGGGTGCATCACAAACAAACTGCCGTGTTCCAGCCAGAAATCCGTTGCTTTGCCATTTCTCGGTTTGATTTGGAATTTGCGACATGATCCCAGACTCACTGATGCGATAGCTGGATTTATACCCATTGATTGCTCATTGTCGGAGTGCCAGCCAATCGAATCCTGGCCACTGCAATACTGATTTCCGATGACGATACGGAATTTGTAGCCAGTTAGTCCAGTGATGCGATCGCGCAAGCTAGACAGAGCTTCTGTCCACCATAGTGGTTTCAAAAATACGCTATTCGAGTAAAGGTAATCACATCCGTAGTCTCCGTAAATACATTCAAGGCGGGGGACGGTCATTGTTTTACCCGCGATTCTGATTTGATTCTGTTGCCACTCCAGTTTCAAGCAGTGTTGGTAAAGTTCATTGGCTTGTTCAAGGCTTAAGAAATCGGGGTAATAAGTGACTGGTAAGACTGGGGTTGATTCAGCAAATAAATTGAGTTGTTGCATGGTAGTTTTCTCCAATTAAAGAACGTAATTGCTGTTAGTTTTGACCAGTAGAGAAAACCTCAATCAACACGCTTTCTGGATATAAACCAACTTTTCCAAAACGTGGATCATGAATGCGTTCGATTTCTATTCCTTGCTTCCGACATAATGCGCTTGCCTTTCGACCTTTAGTACCCGCTTCTTTTACCGATATTTCTAAACCTTGAAGATTGGCAAATCCAACAACACTATATTTATGGCCGCATGGTGTATTCACCCTATCTTGCTCAACTTCAACTGCTTTGAGTCTCGCCAAGATTTGAGTTTGTTGCTGTTGTTGTTGGAGTAAATGCTGTTCTTGCTCTGCTAATTGTTGTGCAATCGCAGCGAGTAACTGTATTTGAGTCATGGCTTTTAACTGGGTTTGGGTTTCAGCCTCTCGCGTTTTCACAACAAAATAACTTTGCGCTGCTGCTATCTCTGGTTTTCGTGGATCACCATTCATTGCGGTTAAATAGCAACCATAGCGAGTGAGTTTGAAATCGTCTCTAGGTCTACCTCCAGTACTTTTTGCGGTCAGACGCAAAAAGTGTTTTTCGCTCTCTTGCTCTATGTTTGAGCAAGCTGCGTAAGCTCTAGAGATGGCATCCTCAAATTGTCGCCATTGCTGATATCCCAATATGGGCATCAATTCACGAGCTAACCAATATTCATTGCCATCTGTATCAACCTGCTTGATTTGGTCAAATGGGCTGGGCTGATTTTCACGCTTTATAATTGCATCCATACTTCCTCTGAGTTTTTGATATGTTATGTGAACCGACTTTGCTATTTGCCTTTTACTGTGGGTGGATCTGAATCTTTTGTTTTATTTATTCGATGATTTCGGCGATTTCAATTTGTGACATAACTTTTTTTTCGTTGCGTGATTAGAGAGAATTAAACATTTACCCGCACTAAACTTTTTTCACCAACTAATGAGAAACGATTCGATATAGTTGGTGTCTTAATTAACGTTGGCGACATCAATTCAACAAGGTAAAACCAAGAATTATGCACCAGCGCAATCCCCAAAATGAGACGCTGTTTTGTTCCCTTATCGTGAGAACAGAGGATCACTCTTTCACCCAGAACAAAAGCAGGTTTATGCACCTTGATGGCTTCTAATTCTCCAGTTGCGATGATTTGATTTTGTGTAGCGTGGAGGATTTCTTTTCCGCAATCAATTGAATAAATCCAACATTCGTGTTTCCATTGCATCCCACAGCAATAGCCGAACGTTCTTGTGGTTCTGAGGTATACTCTCTCCAGTAAATTAACTGCAATCGGTGGAATTGTTCCGCGCCAAGGTGGAGAGAGATACCAGCTTGTTTGAAGTGCGTTAATGTGGTCAATCATGCTTTTCTCCCTAATAAGTAATTAATCGCTTCAACATCAAGAGCAGCAATACGTTTTTTAATTGATTGGGGTGGGTTGTCAAAAAACTGTTTGAGATGCCATCTCCGAATTTGGTAATGTCTGACAGAGCGTCTTGTAGCTTTGAGCCATCCTCTTTTGACCCATCTTGTGACAGTTGAGAAATTCAATTGAAGAACCTGAGCAATTTCTTGACAAGAATAGTTATCAAGAGTAGGACGGGCTGAATAACCTAAGCTATTTAACTTCAGATAAATTGCAATTGGTGTGCGTTGATATCCTCGTCTTTTTAGGATTGAAGCTATTTGTTTGACTGTATAGACTTCAGCTTTCGCCTCAATAATTGCGAGTTCTTCATCAGTCCATTTTATACTCATAATCTCACCTCCCCTGTTGATGCAGAGATAGAATTGGTATCTGCCCGTCCTTGTACAATTTGAGCGCTGATTGATTCAAAGTCCACCTGAAAAATATTCATATCTGTGGACATTGCCCCAGTGTTGTAGCGGTTTACGATGTGCTGTCTAATTGCGGATTGATTCAGCCCATCAGGTATATCGATGTGCGCTTCGCTGGTGATTTTTTCAACAACTGTGACGATGATTCTCATGGTTAATTCCTATCTGATTAATTGAGGATTCAGAAATAAAACTTCTTCTGAATCCTGTATGCTGATTTACACTGCTCCAGCTTTTGCAGTTTGCACCTGTTGCATCCATGCGCTGATTGCTGTTAACTCATCTGCACCGCTAGCAACAGCATCAACAACCTGTTTTTGATACGAAGACTCGGCATGGTTAGGATATTCACACTTATTTGCTGCCCAAGCCAAACACATGGTTTTGATTAGCTCATTAATCTGGCTAATATCAAGTAGACTTGGGCGGTCAACATCCTGAAATTGCAGCCATTCTTTGACCAAATCAAGTGGATAATCAAGCAAGGTGCGAATATTTTTAACTCGCAAATCTTGGAGGTGTACTGGTTGAGGGACTACGCTAAGTTTTGCTGGAGTTACTGGGGTTTCTGCTACAGATAGAATAGTTGAGGATGTGCCACCTAAGCGAGATTGAATGTCATTAATGAGAGTTCCCCAGTCAGCATTTTTATTCCATTCTCTTTCAATTCTGGTTTTAGTTACTGCATCATATAGATTGCAGAAAACCGTATTTTGTTCACCAGCATTAGCAGCAATAATCAGTGGCTTAGAAAAATCCTGTACACCTGATGCAGCCAAGAGAAAGCTTTTGGTGAAGTTTGTTTCAAAACCACTTCTGATGACATAAACTTCATCAGCACTCACTACAATGTCCAGCTTGAAATTATCCTTCCCTTTGAACTCTTTAGTCGTAAATCGCAGTTCAGACAGATAACCAGTTAATGCTCTTTGGGAAACAGGGATGGTTTTCTCCCTCTCAATATCGTAGTGATACCACAGGTAAGATTCTCCACCTAACTCAGCGTTTTTGACATATAAATAGATGGGTTCGGGAGGGTTGCATAAACCTAGTTTGATTTCAGTAACCATGTTCACCTCGGTTAATGTTTCATTGATTAGTATTTCGTGTGCAATAATGAGAATTCTGTAGCGGAAGAGAAACTTCCGTGCGTTCATCTGAAGTAATGGCATTCCTTCAGGTGAACGCTTTTGTATTAATCAGAAAGGTGTGAATTGGAGGAGGAAAGGGTAAGGGGTAAAAGAAGGAGGAGGAAAACTTTTTTCAATACAGTACAGAGCAAGCATTTTAAATATGGATGTTCCCTTTCCCCTTTAAACCTTCCCCTTTTCCTCCTCTTGATTCCGGTCTAACTCCCATTGCAAATAGGTGAGTGCAGTGCTAGCATCGGCAATGTTTAAGTCAGGTTGATATCCCAACTTCAGTAGTTGTTTGTAGTCTGGATGTGTAGCAATAAGGGATATCAGGGCTTGGGCTTGTTCAACTAAGTAGTGCAGATTTGGGTTAGACATCTCAATGCCAAGACGTGAACATAAATCCTCTGCTTTTACTCCTATTGTTCCTGGTTCAATCTCCGTCGCTAACTCTTCAAGTAAAGATTGGAAATTCGGATGTTCATCGTTGATTTCAATCTCAAATAAGTCTGCACCCTTTGTAACGACAGTTGCCCAATCGGGTAAAGTCTGTGCAATGGTTTTAGCGTAAAGTTTCATGATTGTATCCCCTGGGATTAATAACCTAAAAATCTTCAGCAATCTCCAACGAAAAGCCGCGTCCCGTGTTCTGCACTTGCACCAGTTCTTTATCCAGCAGAGTTTGAATAACTGAATCTGAGAATTGGAATTGCAACCGATGTAATGGAACACAACCACCGCAAAGTCGAATCGAACGCAGCAGATGATTGGCTCTACGGTCAAAACTGTTGTTTGCTTCCTTAGCCATTGTTTGCACCTCTGGTTAATACGGTTAACTGTCGGTTGAGAATGTTTATCTGCTGTTGGTAAAAGTCAATCTCTGCGGTAATTTGCTGAAATAATTCTTCTGGTGTGAGCGGCTGAATTTGATTCTCTTGCAAGTAAGATATTTCATCAGAATTTTTGTTAGGCATCAGCGCATAACGCCATCCTTCATCAAATTGTTCAGCCAACTCTGTACCCAAAGGATAGTAATAAAGTCCCAAGATGATGCCCTGTTGTGTACGCTGTTCCAAGTTAAAGCGAGGGTAGGGCCAGTGTTGAGGGATCGAGATTGTGGGTTGCATATTGATTGGTGAATGAAGGGAAAATGAGAGAAGAATTCAGGAGTCAGAATTCAGAAGTCAGAATTTCGGGAAGAGGTGGGAAAAAGAGGAGAAAGGAAGGCAGATATTATTAACTTCTGCACCCTGCTCTTTGTTTCTTTACTGACTCCTGACTCCTGGATGCTGACTTCTTAATTACGCTGTGACTAACTCCGTTCTCTCCAGCAGCCGTTGCAATTTATCGCCAGTTAGCTGTTCTAACGGCTGATCTAAAAAATATTCCTCAAAAATGGATTTACCATCAGTAGACACGTCCATCATTGACAATGAGCGCACTGCATCAAGCACGGAGTTAGAATACTGCTGCTGGACTGAATAACGCCTCTTCACCCACCAGTTACCGTCAGTGCATCCGACTTGCCCCAATTTCACGCCGTTGTTGTTGTAAATGCCATCATCGAGAATTTCAAACCCGTAATTCTGGCACTCGTTGAAGATATGCGCCATGATTTGGTTTTCAGTCGTAGAAGAGGACAAGGAGCAGGGTGCGGGGCGCTGCAACAATTCGCAATTGTCAGTTCGCAATTCGCAATTCTCTAAACTGCGAACTGCGAATTGCGAATTGCGAATTGGGCTAACTGCCCCCTGCCCCTCTGCTTCTTCTTGCACAGGTAATGAACCGTCTTTGTAGTGAGTGCAGATGAAGCGATCGCAACGCATTAGAGTGTTGGCACGAAATAATTCTTTATCGTTGACCATGACTACCCAAGGCTGGGTTAGATTATCGTCATGGCTGATGCTGGCTACCAGTTTGTCATCAGCGTAATATTCGTGATAGTCAAACGAGATTTCGACTATTGTGAAGAGTTCGGGAGCTATGGCTTGGGCTTGGGTTGCGATGTAGTTGTCGAGTTCGGCTTGGGCGAGGGCTTGGTTGTCAACTTTCTGAAGCTGGGTAGATTGGTAGGTAATGATTGCGTTTACCCAGGTGTCAGCCGCTCTTTTGTCCCCAGTGGGTGTTACGCCACGTTCGGCGGCGATTCTTTTGAGGCGGGGGAGATTATAGCGTGAGAGCGCTTGCTGTGTATAGGTTGGATATGTCATGATATAGATTCCTGTAAAGGGTTCAAAAGACGACGCTTTTGCTTACCAGGCTTGGGGTGTCGTCTTTTGTTATTACTATAACACCTACTATTAGTAGGTAAGACAATAGATAGTTATATGATAGTTAGTTATCTATTGAGCTACTTACAATAAATACTATTGATAGATAGACTACTAAAAGTAGGTTAATCTATTTATATGAATTCAACTCATGCCCGTGGAAGTAAGACTTAAAGAAATTAGAAACGAAAGAAGAATTTCGCAGAATGAGCTAGCAAGAAGACTTGAAATGTCGTTGGCTAATGTTCAGAAAATTGAGTATGGCAAAGCCAAATCAATACCTTTGGAGACATTAGACAAGTTATGCCAGATTTTGGAGTGTGAAGTTGGCGATCTACTAGTTCGTGTACCTGATAAGGATGGTGGAAGTTCTGAGAAGGAACAAAAAGTAGTTCAAGTAGCTGATGAAGTCAAAGAAGGCAAAATCAGCACACTCAATTCAAAAAGCATAAATGCAAGTGGGATGATTGCAGCATGAGTGCAATCGCTTTAAATTTAATCAAGCCTGTATCATTAGCGTTGCTCTATTGAAGTGGAGTAGGGCATGAGTACCAAGAAAAACTAGAGTCGCGGCACGCTGCAACAGAGGAAAGAGAAGTGCCGCAATATGGAAAACAAGTATGGTTGGAAGCTGCTATGGGAAGAGGTAAATGAGGACAAGAGCCTGAAAGTTAACTCTTCAAGTACTGTTCAAGAGGTGGAATTATGACTAAACCATCCTCTAAGCGCAAAAAAGCCACCTCTGCCACATCCAGGGATAGCACACCGCCAGATGATCAAGACCTTGAAGATATCTCCCAAGAAGAAAACCCAGCTACAGCAACAATTACAGTTAGCGCTGTTGAAGTAACAGAGTTGACCCAAGAGGAGCAAAGCGATCGCCTACATCTGGAGAGGAAAGTGGAGCGGGCGTTTTTTGAGGCAGGTAAGGCACTGGCAGAATTGCGCGATCGTCGGCTTTACCGTTCAAGTCACCACACGTTTGAGGATTATTGTCGCGATCGCTTTGGGCATAGTCGTCGCCAGTCTTATCTTTTAATGGATGCGGCTGTTGTTTTTGATAACTTGGTTGAAATTTGTGATCAATTTGATCACAAATTGCCCACAGCAGAGGGACAAGTTCGACCCATGACAAAGCTTGAACCCCAGGAGCAGCAGGAAGCATGGCTAAGAGCAGTAGAAGTTGCTGGCGGGAAAGTGCCAACTGGTAGAATCGTCAAAGATGTGGTGCAAAGGATTATGGAGCGAACCCAAATACCAAACACCTACCAGTTAGGCGAAGTCTGCCAAATTCTTGCTAAGGACAATCCCGAACTGAGAGGCAAAGGTAGCTGTTGGGCTATTGTCAGCGCAGTGAATGACTTTAGTTGCACGGTGAAAATGTGGGATGGTGAGTACACAATTGGGTTGCAGCACCTGAAGTCCTTC
The DNA here is from genome assembly GCF_010747425.1 of Nostoc sp. UIC 10630. Classification (NCBI taxonomy): domain Bacteria; kingdom Bacillati; phylum Cyanobacteriota; class Cyanophyceae; order Nostocales; family Nostocaceae; genus Nostoc; species Nostoc sp. UIC 10630. The sequence goes on along the minus strand of NZ_JAAGOG010000005.1, from coordinate 36,400 downwards.
AACTACCTGCCCGAAGAATGTCAGCAGATGCAATTAATCAGCGATCGCATCAGTCAAGTGTATTCCGATTTACTGGAGGAGACAGTCAAAAGTCTGTTGCAGTCGTTGGGGAAGCTGAATCGACCTTATCTTACTGCTGTGGAAGAGAAATTGTTGAGTTTGATTGAGCGAGAATACAGGCTTATAGATCAATCTCCACAAACTCATAGACAATAATAAATACACATCTTATGATTGGGTAATCAGTTTGATATTTGGCAAGTCGAAGCGGGGTCAAAAACCCTGGGGATCTGCCAAAATCGCCAGAACCTTGACAAGTAAATAGTTTCACAGTTTCAGTGCTAAGGGAAGTTGAGAATTAGTCGCAATAAGAGCGGCTGAAATCGACCTATTTTTGAGGTTTGCCAAAATGCTTCCCAGGAAGCTTGCTCTGTAACAGTTTCAGCACCGAGCGGTTTCCACTAACCAAATCCCCTCACGGGGACTGAAACTTTTGTTTTCCCATTTGTTAATCTCGTAACTACGGGAGTTTCCACTAACCAAATCCCCTCACGGGGACTGAAACAGTTGATTTTCGTTTAAGTGCTGACGCGATCGCACTTGAAGTTTCCACTAACCAAATCCCCTCACGGGGACTGAAACAGAAATATTATTCAACTAGTTTCCCTTAAGCAAGAATGTTTCCACTAACCAAATCCCCTCACGGGGACTGAAACGTTAATTTGGGTTGCCACGGGAAAAATGCCCCGCGATTCGGGGTTTCCACTAACCAAATCCCCTCACGGGGACTGAAACCAAGATTGTCAGAGAACTTTTTCGCGGTATCTACCAGTTTCCACTAACCAAATCCCCTCACGGGGACTGAAACCCTATTTATTTTGATGAACAGCAAACAGAGAATTTGCTAGGTTTCCACTAACCAAATCCCCTCACGGGGACTGAAACAGTTGGGGACATTTTCAAGGCACACCCATTGAGGTCGAATACAGTTTCCACTAACCAAATCCCCTCACGGGGACTGAAACCAATGAGTATATGTGTTCGCCACATTGAGAGTTTAGGTTTCCACTAACCAAATCCCCTCACGGGGACTGAAACCGTTCGTACGCAGTCTGCTTTAGATGCTGAGTTAAAGTTTCCACTAACCAAATCCCCTCACGGGGACTGAAACGTCTAAAGATACCTTTAACATTATTATTAGAAGCTGCCAAGTTTCCACTAACCAAATCCCCTCACGGGGACTGAAACGCTGGTTTAACCGAGACTACTGAGAAAAAAGGCATATTGTTTCCACTAACCAAATCCCCTCACGGGGACTGAAACTAATTACTAAAATTGCCGAAGCTTATAACAATGTCCAAGGTTTCCACTAACCAAATCCCCTCACGGGGACTGAAACCAAGCTTTGTACAAAATTCGTGAGTATGCGGCACTTGCAGTTTCCACTAACCAAATCCCCTCACGGGGACTGAAACATGCTTACTCACCTCTAGCTCGTGCCGTTAACTATGGGTTTCCACTAACCAAATCCCCTCACGGGGACTGAAACAAGCAAAAGCTATACAAGTTTGTGGGGAAGAGGAAGATTGGGGTTTCCACTAACCAAATCCCCTCACGGGGACTGAAACAATCCATGATGAAGTTAATTGCGATCGCAGTTTTGCCGCCGGTTTCCACTAACCAAATCCCCTCACGGGGACTGAAACTTAGACCCAGAATCTAGATATCAGCTTTTTTTAGCGTTTCCATTAACCAAATCCCCTCACGGGGACTGAAACGCTGATAACAGCTACCCCAAGGACGCTTGGGATTGCAAGTTTCCATTAACCAAATCGCCTTCACGGGGGCTAAAACGTCGATGCTCCCTTCTGTTAGCTCCTCTGAAAGTGTTTCCAATAACCATAGTCAAGAAAATACTCGACAAACTTCAGTAATCGACATATTATTGCTGTATCAGCTTGATGATTGGCAAGTCAAAGCGGGGTCAAAAACCTTGGGGATCTGCCAAAATCGCCAGAACCTCGACAATTAAATGATTACAGCGTTTCAATAATTGGGGAAGTTGCAAATTATTTGCAATAAGAGCGGCTGAAAATGACCTTTTTTTTCGATCCGTCAAAAACCTTCCCAGGAAGCTTGCTCCGTAACAGTTTCAGATGGAGCGGTTTCCAAAGCCTATTACCCCGCAAGGGGACTGAAACAAGTAAAGAATTTCCGAAAAGAAGAGATAGCTTACAAGTTTCCAAAGCCTATTACCCCGCAAGGGGACTGAAACTTTGAGAATGGGTGAATTGTCGCTGCTTTTCAATGAGTTTCCAAAGCCTATTACCCCGCAAGGGGACTGAAACGACTCTAGTCGCTGTTTGATGAAGTTATCCGCCATCAAGTTTCCAAAGCCTATTACCCCGCAAGGGGACTGAAACGTGAACGGGGAGATTACCCCTTGCAGACTGATTGAGGTTTCCAAAGCCTATTACCCCGCAAGGGGACTGAAACAAAAGAGGATCGTTTTAATAACGCCTAACGGCATCTGTTTCCAAAGCCTATTACCCCGCAAGGGGACTGAAACTAGAAGAAGCCAACATCAGACTTTACCAAGAACTTGTTTCCAAAGCCTATTACCCCGCAAGGGGACTGAAACTTTCCTATTTGATTAGTAAAGGGGAAATTGATAGCAGAGTTTCCAAAGCCTATTACCCCGCAAGGGGACTGAAACATTTGTTACTACCAACAGAAGTAATCGACGACTCTGGTTTCCAAAGCCTATTACCCCGCAAGGGGACTGAAACAGAAAAATATCTCTACCTAAATAGCACAAACGCCAACGTTTCCAAAGCCTATTACCCCGCAAGGGGACTGAAACCCGGAAAGAAAGCCACAGATAGTCGAAACCCCTGGCGTTTCCAAAGCCTATTACCCCGCAAGGGGACTGAAACAAGACAAGCATCTTTCACTTGATTCTAAATATTACGATAAGTTTCCAAAGCCTATTACCCCGCAAGGGGACTGAAACTGCAGAATGTGCCACCGAACAAATGGAAGAACCTGAGTTTCCAAAGCCTATTACCCCGCAAGGGGACTGAAACTGTAAAGATTCTGTAAATATACGTAGATGTTAAGTTTCCAAAGCCTATTACCCCGCAAGGGGACTGAAACTTTAATAATTTGTGCTTATGGATCAACATCGCCCCAAGTTTCCAAAGCCTATTACCCCGCAAGGGGACTGAAACACCTTAACTTTTGCCCCTACTTCAATTTTATTAACGGCAGGTTTCCAAAGCCTATTACCCCGCAAGGGGACTGAAACTTACGCTAAGTTCTAATACTGGAAACGGAGAATCTGTAGTTTCCAAAGCCTATTACCCCGCAAGGGGACTGAAACAATATTTTATTATCCCTGGCAATTCTTACGCTCTTGGGTTTCCAAAGCCTATTACCCCGCAAGGGGACTGAAACGTTATCTTTTGGATATTCAATTACAAATTTTTCTATTGTTTCCAAAGCCTATTACCCCGCAAGGGGACTGAAACAGAACAGCATTTACTCCAGCGTCGGGGCAAACATTCGTTTCCAAAGCCTATTACCCCGCAAGGGGACTGAAACAACTGAATATCGTCGTCAGTTGAACTGCTGCTAATTGGTTCCAAAGACTATTACCCCGCAAGGGGACTGAAACATTTAAAAATTTCCGATATCATGCTAAACCTCTTAAGTTTCCAAAGACTATTACCCCGCAAGGGGACTGAAACAAAAAGAAGATGCGGCATTTGCGATCGCATTTGTTCCAGCAGGTTTCCAAAGACTATTACCCCGCAAGGGGACTGAAACCAATAATATGCACACTTTTATTAATGTACTCCGAGCGTTTCCAAAGACTATTACCCCGCAAGGGGACTGAAACTAGATGGTGGAAGTGCTGCTTTGACATCTTGGACAAGTTTCCAAAGACTATTACCCCGCAAGGGGACTGGAACAATTTTTTATAACCAGTGACAGCATCGCAAATCTTTAAAATTAAGTTTTATACAAATTCCAAGTATTTTGAATTTCTAAAGCCATTTCTTCTCTCATTATCCAAGGTAGTAAAACTTCTACTTTTGAGCCTAAAGCACGCAACCATCTAACAACATAGTAGTCAGTTACTCGGTAATCCACTTGGTAATAAGCATCCGTACTAGGACGAAATTTAATAATGTCTAAAATAGCTTTTCGATGTTTAAGGTTTAGTGTGTATTGTTGAGTTAAATTGATAGTTTGCTCATAACTAATTCGAGTAAATGTATCATGGATACTGATGCCATTAATATAGCGTTGGTGAAAATCTTGCTCAAACCGCAATACCATTACTGCTTTTTCTTTATAAAAGTCACACCCCCATGCTTCTTTTAATTGAGTGTTAACCGTTTTAGGAGTTGGTAATTTATTATCCTGATACTTCTCTCTTAGTAATTGAGGAACACGGGGGTCTTCCCAGTCTAAAAACTCTAGACGTTTAGAAATAATTCTATCCAAGCGATATTTATACCAGTGAATATCGCCTTTTGGAGTGTTGCCATAGGTGCATAAGTATTTAGCGCGTTCCATGAAATAAATACAAACTGGATAAACAACACATTCCTTAATTTGATTTCGATGAGCGCTGTGATATGTCAATAATAGAGGTTGGATATTTCCTGCGTTCCAGATTTCCTGCAATTGACTTTGAATTTCATCCACTGCATCTTGAACATCACTTGATTCTGGTACAACGTAATCAACATATAAAAAAACACGATGATTATCTTCATCTACTTCTCTTGAGAATTCCTCAGCTAATAAAGGATATGCAGGATCGAGAAAACTAAACATACCTAATGCTCCAGCTAAATAGGCTTGTTTTTCTAGCGTTAATCTACTATCAATATTTTCTGAAGTAATAAAATTTGGTAGTTGATTTACTCGACAATAATGCTTACTTCTACCAGATGTGTTATTCAGCAATTGAAGGCATTTCCGAGTAACTAATAAATCTAAATCACTTTGAAGGGATTTGCGGACTTGAGCAAATAAAGGTTCATTCAAAAGCTCGTCTATCTCAGAATCTGATCTATTTATATATTTTTGTAACAAATTCTGCCACTGTTCTATAGGTACTTCCCATTCTAAAAACCATTGTTTACTTGTTTTGAGACAAGCGCAGTTTGGATTTTGATGGTTGAAAATGTCTGCTAGCTTTTCATCCTTGTGAGTTTCAGTAAAAAAAGCTTGCCGCCAGTCATTATAGGTAAAGCTGTCATCTAAAGTAGCGTATGCTTTATCACTATATAGCCAACGTAATAATGCCCATAGCCGTATAGCGCGAGAGAGATTATGGCTTTGGTCGAGAGAGCCGTTGGCTAGATGTTGTAAAAGTGTGGGGTGTGGGTAGTTAGTGACGATTACATTCACGATCAGTTAGAGTGTCTGAAGTCTTATTACTAAATTAGCAGGTATTGGAAAGGGGTATTTCCGATGCTATGTAATACTGGGTATAGCAATCTAAGAAGCCACATATATCTACCACATGAGTACAACCGAGTTTGAGCCGTACAAAGTAGACCACCTGTTTTTGCTGATTGGTGAAAATCCTCTGCCCAACTACATTGCAGCTCAAATACTGCTGAAAGAGGATGGTACTCTTTACTTGGTACACAGCACAGATACGACTAGTAAAGCTGCTTGTTTGGAAAGAAATTTAAAGGGTGTAAATGTCAAACCAATCTCATTGGTCAGACATGAGGCTAACTCATATGTTATTAAAAATAAAATCCAAACTGAAGTAAAAAATATCTTAACAAACCATCCAAAGCATACTTTTGGTTTGAATTATACAGGTGGAACAAAGGCAATGTCCGTTCACGGTTATCGGGCTTTATTCGAAGCTTCAGGAGTTCAGAATCCTGTATTTAGTTATCTGGATGCTCGAAGTTTACAAATGCTCATCGATAGGGACAATGATTCTCCTAAAGCTGAAGCAGTAGATATAAAACTTTCCTTAAAAGAAATCTTTGATTTGCATGATTTACGCTGGGAAACAGAGCCGATTACTGACCCAGTACTACCTGAATTAGCAATGGGATTTGCAAAACTACATACTGATAAAAAAGTAGTAATTGCGTGGCACTGGTGGTGTGATAATGTGCTAAAGCCTGGGACAAAGGTATTGCAGAAAAAGTCTAATAAACCACCTGAATGGGAATGGAAGAAGGAGGTTGATTCAGAACTTCATAAAATTAAAGAGGATTTAATAGTTCCTTTAACTCCTGACATCGCCATTTATAATTTAAATGGAAAATTGGATAAACTACAAACTCAGGAAGAAGGAAAGACTTTCTTAGAAAATTTTAAAGAAGATAACTTTCAAAAAATTAAAGAAATATGTGATTATTGGAATGCTCTTTGGGATTTAGTTCATGCACAGCATATAGAAAAAATTGGTGATTTACTTCGAAAGTATTTAGACGCTTCACTAACTGAGTTAGCACTTAAGAAAGCAGCAGATAAAGCTGGTTTTCAAAAGTTAAAACATCTTTGTGAATGGCTCCAAGGAAATTGGTTAGAGCATTACGTATTGCAACAAATTAAAGAGGTTTCTCAAGCAAATCCTGGGTTGATATATGATATAGGATTATCATTTAAAGTCAGAGATAAGAAAAAACAAGAAGAGGGAAAAGATAAATTTGAATTCGATGTTGCCTTTATGAAGGGCTATCAGTTGTTTGCATTATCTTGTACTACTGATGCTAGCAAATCTTTATGCAAATCCAAACTATTTGAAGCTTATATAAGAGCGCAACAATTAGGTGGAGAACAGGCGCGAGTAGCTTTAGTATGTTGCTACGACAAACCCAAAGAACTAGAAGCAGAACTTAAAGTTGATACTGAAGTAAAAAAAGAAGATCCAAAGATTGTTGTTTTTGGATGTGAACATCTCGATAATATTCAAAAATATATAAAAGATTGGATTGAAGACAATAATCGCTATTACGCACCATGAGTAAATACATAGGAACTGTAATTGATACAACAGGAATACAACCATATATTTTTAGCAGTAATCGTTTACGAGAAAATATAGGTGCATCGTATTTAGTAGAACAAGCAACAAATGGTTGGATTAAGTGCGCTTTACGCCAAATATTTGGAGAAAATGTGTATATTCCTGAACCGGAACAAGGAGAAAAATGTATTGAACGCGATAATCTTGATGCTGAATTAGTCTATACCGGAGGTGGTAATGCAGTTATTCTTTTCAAAGACAGAGAAGATAAAGAAAGTGCTATTAAATTTACTAAAAGATTGAGCAAAAGAGTATTGCAAGAAGCACCAGGCTTAAAAATTGTAGTAGCTCACAGTGAACCCTTTGAGTGGGGAAACAAGCTATCAGGAATTGTTGATAGTTTAATGAAAGAATTAGAGCGAAAAAAACGCGAATACAATCCTTCTGTCCCTTTGCTAGGTCTGGGAGTTACAGCTAACTGTCTTTCTACTGGATTATCTGCTGTAGCTACTAGCGATCGCTACAGTGTAACCACTAGCTATCCAGTCTCCAGAGAAATCGTTGAAAAGCTCCGAGCCGTTGACCCTAAAAATAAAGCTCCAGCCAATCAAGAACTAAAAGATACTATATTTAAAAATTTACTGCTAGGCAATTATATAGTCCCTTATGATGTTGATGATTTAGGTCGCACAGAGGGTAAAAGTAGTTACATGGCTATAGTTCACGCTGATGGTAACGGGATGGGCGGTCGCTTTAAAGAACATGGTAGGAAATGTAAAACAGACCGTGAGTATATTACTGCCATGCGTGAACTATCTAAAACTGTGAATCAGGCAGGTGTTAATGCTTTAAAAAAAGTTGCCCAAAGAGTTATCCAATTAGCAGATGGGAAATTACAGGAGCAGTTTGCAATTACAGAAAGAGATGGGGAAAAGTATCTGCCTTTTCGTCCAATAGTTTATGGCGGTGATGACGTTACATTTGTATGTGATGGACGATTGGGATTATCGTTAGCAGCACTTTACCTAAAAGAATTTGCAGATCAACAAGTAGCAGATGGAAAAGATTTAACAGCCTGTGCAGGAATAGCTATTGTCAAAACACATTATCCATTTGCTAGAGCGTATCAATTAAGTGAATCGCTGTGCAGAAAAGCTAAAAACTTTGTGCGTTCTGAAAAAGAACGACTGAGAATATCGGATTTTTCTGCACTTGATTGGCATATTGCTCCTAGCGGCTTATTGGGTTCAATCAGCGATATCCGTCAACGAGAATATCAAGTTGCTGAAGGAAATCTCACCATGCGACCTTTGTACTTGCACTCTGATAGTGATTGGCGCAACTGGGATGATTTTTCTGAGGTAGTTCATGAATTTAATACACACCCAGACTGGACAAATCGCCGTAATAAAGTGATAGCTTTGCGAGAACAGTTACGGCAAGGTTCAGAAAAAACCAAACAGTTTTTACAAGTTTACGGTTTGAATGAGAACTATTTACCCCAATTTAGTAAATCGAAATATGACAACTTATATCAATCGGGTTGGACTGAAGACCCCAGAACAAATACAAGAGTTTGTGGTTATTTTGATGCCATTGAAGCAATTGAATTTCATATTCCTTTAAAGGAGAAAAACGATGGAGATTTATTACCTGAAAATGCTGCTTTTGAGTGATACAACCTTTGGGCGTGGTGATGGAGTAGCAGGTTTAATCGACCAAGAAGTAGAGCATGACGCTAACGGATTTCCCTACTTACGTGGACGTACTTTAAAAGGCTTGTTGAGTGAAGAATGCGACAATTTGATTGCTGTGCTTTCTGAACCACCGCCTTCCCGTTGGCAAGAAGCTGCCGAACATTTATTTGGCATACCTGGTAGCACCTTGGAAACTATCTCCAAGATGCACGTTGGCGATGCTTGTTTACCCCAAGACTTGCGAAAGGCTGTAAAACTTCAACTTGACCAAGAACAGGAAAGAGAACGTAGAGGTCAGGAAAGAAGACTCACAGAAGTAGACGTTCTTGCTTCTCTTACTACTATTCGCCGTCAAACTGCTATTGACCCTGAAGATGGCGCACCCGTGGAACATAGCTTACGCTCTAGTCGGGTTATCTTGCGAGATTTATGCTTCACTGCACCATTGTTATTTGAAAAAAAAACAACAGCAGATATGCTAGCACTCTTAGCAGTCAGCACATTAGCACTGCAAAGAGTTGGTAGCGGACGTAACCGGGGTCGGGGTCATGTTCGTTGTCTACTACATGACTCAATTGATGAAGAAATTACCCAAGAACATTTTCGTTATTTTGAGCAGGAAACCAGGGGATGAAAGCAATTACTTTTTTACTGCACACTAAACAACCATTGTTAGCAACTTCGCTTCAGGGAGACCCGAACAGTGATGTATCTTTTCCTTATATTTCAGGTAGCATGATTCGGGGAGTGTTGATTGGTCGATATCTCCACCATCACACTTTAAAAAGTACAGATGATATTTTAGATGAATCAAAGTATCCAGATATAAAGCGTTTATTCTTTAATGGTAATACCCGATATTTAAATGCTTATTTGTATGATAAACAAAAACAAAAGCGCACTCTACCTGTACCGCGCTCTTGGTTAAAGAAAAAGGGTGATGACATTTCCAATTTAGACGAGATAACTGTTTATGATTTCAGTTACGAAACACCGGAAGAAGATATTTCATACAAATCACTAGATGAGATTTTTTGCACTGTAGATGATAAAGATATAGTGCTTTATAACGAAAAGCGACGCATCAACATTCATAATATGCGAAATCGCAAAAAAGGCAGAGGTAATGAAGATAATGGTGCAATATTTCGCTATGAGGCTTTAGATGCCGAACAATATTTCCAGGCTGTAATTCTCTGTGATGATCCTGACGATATAGAAAAAATTAAGCCGTTACTAGAACCACAAGAAATGTGGTTAGGTGGTTCTCAAAGTGCGGGATATGGACATACTCAGATTATTCCTATAGAAGAGGATGAAGAGCATGATTATTGGGACGAAGTGGGAATTGAGCCTGAAGACCGTAACGACAGAGAACTAATCCGTATTAATCTTCTCAGCGATCTAATTTTACGGGATAAATGGGGTCATTATGTTGCCACGCCACCAAACTCAACAGGAGATGAAATTAATCAAAAAGTTGAGTCATTAACTCAGATATTAGAAGAATTATTAGATATAAAGTTAGAACCAGAATCTAGTTATACCAGTAGTCTTATTGTTGGGGGATTTAACCGTAAATGGGGATTACCTTTACCGCAAGTACCAGCTTTAGCAGCAGGTAGCGTTTTTGTATTTAAGTATAAAGAAAAAGATGGAGAACTAGATTCAGAAAAAATTCGTTTAGTAGAAAATCAAGGTATTGGTGAAAGGCGGGTTGATGGTTTTGGAAGAATTGCTATCAATTGGCTAGAGGAAGAAGCTAAATTTTATGCTCGTTTGCCAGAGACAAAAACTGATTGGGATCAGCCACAGGTATTACCAAATTCAGAAGGTAGTCAACTAGCTCAAAAAATGGCGAAGAGAATATTGGAACAAAAGCTAGATAGGCAACTTTTAGAAAAGGTTGATAATTATAAACTCAAACCCAACAAACTCAGCAATAGCCAACTTTCCAGGTTAATGATTGTAGCAACACAAGGTTTGAGACAAGAAATTAAAAAATCAGGTGTTGAAGAATTAGAAGAAAGAAAAAAAATAGTTAGTGATTTTTTGAAAAATCTAACTAAAAATGCCAATAGTCAATTCGAAGACACAAAAGTTTATCGTAAATCTTTCAAAGGTCAGATTTGTGACTGGTTAAAAGACTCAAGTACATGGTTAGATTCAGATAATTTAAAATTTTCTATTGCTGGTGAGTCAGTTCCACCAGACTTAGTTGAAAAACTGAAGCTAGAATATACGCTACGGCTAATTATTGCGGTTGCCAAACAAGCGATAAAGGATAAACAAGATGAATAGAACACGCGAAGGACGACATATTATTAAGCGCATCATTGTACGCGGTGTTTTGGTTCTGGATACGCCAACTTGTTTGGGAAATGGTGATGCTGAAGGTGCTACAGATATAATGCTGTTACTTGACAGTATTAGTCATAACCCTTTACTAACAGGTTCATCAATTGCTGGTGCTTTACGCAATTATTTACATGAATATCAGTGTGATTACACGAAAAGTGAAAGCCGTGATAATATAGCTGCAAAGTTGTTTGGTGATTTATTTGCTTACAAGGATGAAAGGAATAAAAATGAAGCAGAGAAAATTGCATTAAGAGAAAAAGATAGTCAAAGTCCTTTAATTATTCATGATGCAATAGGTAGCACTATTCACAATGTTGAAATACGAAATGGAGTCAAAATAGATGGTGCAACTGGTACTGCATCTGACAAAGCAAAATACGACTTAGAACTCTTGCCAGCAGGGACTAAGTTTCCTTTGAACTTTGAGTTGTTAATTGAAAAAAATAAAGATAAAAATGAGGATGAATTAAAACAAGCACTTGCTTTAGCTTTAGAAGGGTTAAAGAATGGTGAAATTGCTATTGGAATGAAAAAGCGGCGGGGTTTTGGTCGCTGTCATGTAGATGAGTGGCAAGTTTGGGAATTTGATTTAACTAAACATAGCGATCGCATTGCTTGGTTAATATTTGAAAGACCTTGGGGTAAGCCTTATGCTACTAAATTACCAAACGACAGACTATTGAGTAATATACACCTCCAGAAGCTAAAGGTAGATCAGCTAGATAAGCGCGATCGCCTTTTCATCACTGCCAAATTTCAACTAGCCAGTCCCTTACTCATTCGCTCTGGTCAAGATTTAATTCAAAACAAATGTTCTCCCGATATGGTACATTTGCACTCCTATAGAAAAGACAAACCTGAGCCAGTTGTTTCTGGTACAAGTTTAGCAGGAGTGCTGTGGCATAGAGCCGAGAGAATAGTGAATACTTTAGATAAGAATTTACAAATTGTGTATGACCTATTTGGCTTTGTTAAAGAAGAAAGTAAACAAGCAAAGGCTAGTCGTTTAGTTATTCATGAAAGCTTGATAAAAAATACAGTTGACATTGTACAAAGCCGAATTGCTATTGACCGTTTTACAGGCGGAGCATATAACGGAGCATTGTTTCAGGAGCAACCTGTTTTTAGTATCTCTAAAAAAGAGGATATTCAAAAAATTAATAAAGTTAAGGGTAAATTAAAAAAAAGTAGCAATATAAGTAGTAACACAGCGCATATAAAACTAGAACTGGAACTACGTCAACCAAAGGGATATGAAATTGGGTTACTTCTGCTGCTACTTAAAGATTTATGGACGGGTGATTTACCAATAGGTGGTACTAGCAGTATTGGGAGAGGACGTTTGCAGGGAGTTGAAGTAACTATAGTTTGGCAACAACACAAGTGGGTAATCTCTGAGGAGAATCGGAAATTACTAATCAGCAAACAAGATAAAGATGAAATGGAAGAGTTTGTTAAAAAGTTTTTGGAGCAAGCACCATGAATCAAGATTTGTGTCAGGAAGTTTCAACAGAAACAATTGAACTATCACTTCAGGATTGGTTAAAGCAACAAGCAATTACTACAGATTATCAGTTACGATACGTGTTAGCTCATGCAGAGGATGGAGTTGTCTGGGGATATTTTGAAGTAGAAAGCGGCATTTTAGAAACTTCTAAGCAAGCTTTTCCTGAGTATGATTTTCCTACATTACGTCTGTCAACATTACAACAATGCCGGATATTTGGAGAAGCTGGTGAAGTTTTACTATGGAATAGTAATGGGAAATGGCGATCGCGGCTAATTTTACAAAGCCAAGTATCAGAATTACTTGAACAAGAAAAAATAGGTTTAATACCAGAATCACAAATTCTCTGGGGTACTCAAGGAAAAGCAAACGGTAACTTTACCTTACTTTCAGATGGTTCTCAGGGGCTTAAATATGCTGCTCCCATCACAGGGATTACTTTTAGCCAGGATAAACAGAAACAGTATCGTCCGCTTCGACTAGAAGTACATCACTATTTTTATTATGACCAAGATGGAGTAGCTCGTATTTTTCTCAGTCGTCTTGTATCTCTCACAAAAGAAAAAATTTATGAATCCTAAACATCTAAAAAAAGTGCCTGATGAACGGAAAGCAGTCGCTCCATACAACTTCATAGAACTACCAGAAAAAGTAGTTAAAGCAAAACTTGAACTTAATGGTAAGTTACGCGATAACAATCGCTACTATTCTGACCGCCACACTGGCAAAATTGTATGTACCTTAAAAACTGAATCACTTTTATATATTCGTTGTGGTTTAACACCGACTGATTTTGCTGATTTTGGAGAAAAGTCGAACGAAGAATTAACACCAAAACAACGCAAAAAAAAGGCTGAATTCTTTCAGCATCCTTCAAAACAGTATCCCGTTTTGCCTGGTAGCAGTTTGCGTGGAATGGTGAGAACTCTAGTTGAAATTGTTAGCTTTGGCAAGATTGAAAGAGTCTCAGATGCTTCAAAATTTTTCTTCCGTGCAGTTGCTGCTGATAAGCAAGATCCTTTGGACGAACTGTATAAAGATTTGCTGAAAAGTGTAAAAGCTGGTTATCTAGTCGAAACTCAAGAAGGTTGGTTTATTCGTCCAGTTTCCCAAACAGTTACGGGAAATAATAATACATCATTTGTCTGGGTTAAAGAGGATAGAAGAGCAAAAAGAGCAGCTGGTGAACAAGATATCCGAACAATTGCTAATCAGTTCACTCCTAGATTTATTACTTTAAATCAAGCAGGTTATCTACCACAATATCAAGAGGTAAGCTTTGAAACTACCTATTCAAAGAATGGACGCACTTTTGCCAAGAATATTAGTGCCAATCCAAACACTTATCAATATAGAGGATGGCTTGTAACTAGCGGAAATATGAAGCAAGAGGGTGACAGCAGTAAATCTCATCGGCAAAATCACTACATTGTGCTAGCTGAAGACAAAACCGGAACTCAACTTTTAAAAATTGATGATGCTGCTATCAAGCATTACCGTGACGCACTTACAGATTTTCAAAAGCAGCAACCATTTGATAAAAATATGGGGGTTTTGGAAGCTGGCAGACCTATTTTTTACAGTGAAATGTTCTCATACTGTGAAATCAAGTCCAAACAGGTAGTTAGGTTATTTGGTCAAAGTCCTAACTTTCGTATTCCTTATTCTCCTAAAAATGATGGTAAAGCCGCATCAGCAGTTGATTTTATCCCTGAAGAAGTAGGTGAAGCTGACAAAATTGACTTAGCTGATGCCATTTTTGGCTTTGTTAGGCGTAAAAACGAGAACAAAGAACAAGGTTCTGATAAAAATAAAAAAGAAAAACAGGAAAAATCTCGTGCTGGACGTATATTTTTCAGTGATGCTCAATATAAAAGTGAAGAAAATGGTATCTGGCTGACTGATGACACCATTACACCACAAATTCTGGCTACTCCTAAACCAACAACATTTCAGCACTACTTAGTCCAAAAAAGCCACGAAAAGAAAAACCTGAAGCACTATGCTAGTCAACCCACTCAAGACACAGGAATTCGGGGACATAAACTATATTGGCATAAGGGAAATGTAGACATAGACAGAATTAAAACCAACGCAACTGAAGCTGAAATTAAAGATAAACAATCCCAGTACACGGAAATTAAACCAATTCAATCAGGAGTTTCTTTTGAGTTCACCATTTATTTTGAGAATCTCAGTGATGTAGAACTGGGTGCGCTTTTATGGGTATTAACCCTATCAGTTGAAGATGTAGAGAAAGTCAAATTACTTGGTCTTGATAGCAAAGAAAAATATCGGCTTTCCATTGGTATGGGAAAGCCATTAGGTATGGGTGCAGTAATGATTGAAAAATATGACCTTTCCCTTAATGAACGATATCGTAATGAACCTCAGCAGCGATATACACAGCTATTTGATGATAATAACTGGTTAAGTGGCGATCGCCCTGCTACTTATGATGAGCATAAAGAATTTATTCAGAAGTTTGAAGAATATGTAACTACACGCATTAGTGAAGCTGACTTTCCCCAAGATTATCCAGACAAACAAGATTATGCAAAATTGAAGCTAAAGGATGTACCACGTATCAAAATGTTACTAACTATGCTGAGATGGGATATTTTTCCACCTGTAAATAGAACACGGTACATGGAAATAGAACGAGATATAACAACAAATGACTACATCTGTCAGTCTGTTAAGGAAGATGATAAAACAGTTAATGAGTATAAATGCCGTCTAATACTGCCAACTCCATTTCAAGTAATGGATATGCCAGATAATCGAAGACATCAAACCCCAAAATCAGATAATTTAAAGTCATACCGCCAAAATGAAATTACTAAATCTAAACCATCTCAAGAATTTCAAATTGGTCAAATTTTAGATGCCGAGGTTATCAAAATCATAGGTATTAAAGTTACTTATAAAATGTTAGTTGATATTAGGCGAACTACAGATGAACATAAAAAAGCTAAGTATCTACAGGAAGGACAAATAGTTAAAGTCAAAATTACGGCTTTGAAAGATAGCAGAGAAATTAAAAATATCAAATTATTGGATTGATTAGTTTCATCGAAATTAATGATTGCAATTACTAAAGTTTTTTTCCATAAACATGGAAACAAGAACCATAATTTGTGGATTTTATCGGTGGATCATCTTTCTTACCTCCATAATGGTTCTATTTATATTTCGTTTTCGCCTGTTTGTACTTTCATTCTCCCGTCATAACTTTTCGGAAAACCCCTCTTCCAACCATGAGATATGTTTAAGAACGGAATCTCTTACTCAAACTAATTCATGATTGATGAATATTTCCAAACCCTCACGACCTACGCCCCGCGCAACTTTCAACGAGAAGCGATCGCCAAACTCTTACAGCGTCAAGATATCCTTCTCCGCGCACCAACAGGATCAGGAAAAACAGAAACAGCGATCGCACCCTTCCTCTTCGCCAAAGCTCTGAATATAGACTTCCCCAATAAACTTATCTATGTTGTCCCCCTACGAACCCTAGCCAACGGCCTGCGCCAACGGACTGAAATATTAGTTACGAACTGGGAAAAAGTTTATCCATCATCACGTTCCCTAGCTGTCACCCTACAAACAGGAGAAAACCCAGAAGATCCCCGCTTTGAAGGTGACATTGTTTTTTGCACCATTGACCAAATGTTAAGCAGCTTCCTGAATATTCCTTACTCAGTCGGTCGTGGTTCTGCCAATGTTAACTCAGGAGCGATTTTTGCTTCATATCTGGTATTTGATGAATTACATTTGCTTGATCCAGACCGTTCTTTCGCTACTGTTCTGAAGGTTTTACAACAAGTCAAAGGCATTTCCCCATTTTTGCTAATGACCGCGACTTTAACTAATGAACTTGCAACCCAAATACAGACGTTGATAGATAATGGAAATTATTCAAGTTGAAGATGCAGATTTACAAGCCATAGAAGGTGATCGCTGTCGTACATTTCAAGCTGTGTCTCATCCTCTTAACGCTTCGGTAATCCTAGACGATATTCGAGCTTATGGGCGTAAACGAGTAATAGTCATCTGTAACACAGTTTCCCAGGCTCAGGGTTTATTTAGGGATTTAGAGGAACTGAACTACGATGAGGGAATATTGCACGTTACATTGTTACATTCGAGATTCCTCCCAGAACATCGGGCCCGAAAAGAAACTGACCTGAAAACTATATTTACTCAAAACTGGCAAGATGATGGTAATTGCTACGTTTTGATTTCTACCCAAGTAATAGAAGCAGGAATCAACATCACCTGCCAAGTCATGCATACTCAACTCTGTCCAATGAACTCGCTTTTACAACGGGCTGGACGTTGCGCTCGGTTTGGTGGTGAAAAAGGAGAAGTCTATATTTATCCTACAGTTGAAGTTAACGCAGCTTCTTGTAAAATAGCGATCGCAGATTTAGAACTAGAAGAAGAATCAGCACCTAAAAAGCAAAGCTTTCTGCCATATCCTCAAGAAACCTGTGAACTCACATGGCTTGTGTTACAGGAACACAGTCAATCTGTACAGTCCAATGAGAATGTTGGATTTCGTACTGAAGAACAATGGATAAATCAGGTTCACACTACAGAAGACTTACTACAGCAACAGCGACGACTTAACAACCGGATGAATTTTGAACAACGCTTTGAAGATGCGTTTTTTAGAGGGGATCAATCTGCTGGGAGAGAATTGATTCGGTCAATCGATAGCCGCAGTGTATTTATCTGGGAAGAAAATGGCTTAATTGATATTGAAGAGGAAGTAGTTGACCCCCAAAAACTGCTAAGTTTTTCGCTACCTGTTTCCATGCTATGCAAAGTGTGGCGGGAGTTTCAAAATATGGAATTTGGAGCAGACTGGATTTTTAAGCAGATTGAAAACCCAAAAGGGAAAGCAGAAACATATAGTCAACCGGTTTGCACTCCAATTAAATCTCGTGAGGCACTGATTGGCAGTATACGGATTTTAGTTAATCCTCGCTATGTTCATTATGACGAACATATTGGCTTATTAATTGGCATTGATGTTTTCGGGAATCACTTCGTTTCTCCTGATAAGTCAAAACGTGTAATCGCTAGTGAGTATCGTTACCAGATGGACAATTATGTAGGGCATCTAGTATTGATGTGGAAATGCTGGCGGGAAGCATTTACAGTAAACCGATTAAAAAATGGAGTGTCCCAAGAAACTACTTTTACTAGTGTTCGTGATGAACTGTTAGCGGCTGGTGGACGATTTATCAGAGGTAAAATTTTCCCGCAGGCGCAGGAGAAAGAAGCAGAAGCTTTATTTGAATCATTAGTATTTTTCGCAATTTTTACCCATGACCTGGGGAAACTACAAGTGAAATGGCAAGAAGTGATGCGGGGATGGCAAGCGATGGCTCATTCTTCATTCTCTGGCAGAAACCCCGGAAAACATTTACTAGCGCACACCGACTACAGCCCAGAAGACAGACACCAACGAGATGCGCTCAAAGACTATGAAAAGAAACACAAGCGTCCTAACCATGCTGTTGAAAGTGCTTACTTAGGTCAAGAGATTCTTAAGCAATCGTTAGTACCCCTACTGCAAGATAATTTCTTGGCAGATACAGAACAAATTAAATACATCTGTCATACAGTAATCATGGCTGCGGGTCGTCACCATTCTGCTTGGGTAGGGGGATGGGATCAAGCAGCAACGGCGAAGATTAAAAGTATAGAGTTACACCCAGGGGCAAAGCAAGCGATCGCTGATAGTTGGCGGAGTATTCATAGGTTTCTACCACAGCTATTATCTTTACCAAAAGCAAACTTGAGCAAAGATGTCTACCCGATTAAAAAAGACTTTGATTTAAATAGGTTTACACCTGACGAAACTGAATATTTACAACTTTACTTGCTAATAGTCAGAGCTTTGCGCCTTTGCGATCAGCGTTCAGTACAGCTTCACAATATCTAGCTATCACCGGAATCGACCAGTGAAGTCTTGGTTTATCGCCTGTGCCCGCAGGTATGCCATCACAAGTACAGCAAAGGAAGCATCAGTTTGCTCTAACTCTAATCAATAGGCTTCGTATTGGGAAAGGTCTGACATATTTTATTGGAATAGCCCTCTTCCAATGGGGTATAGAATCTTTGGAAGTACACAACGCTCATGGGTAAAACGCCAGATGATAGAGCGCCTATTTGTCACTAAAAAAATCGGCACTTATGCCGACACCTTTCTAATGCTAGGTCTGGTGCAGCTTGTAGAATATGCCCTGAAAGGGACTAACCAAAAAACCGACATTCAGCTTGTGGATGAAGGGACACGCTACTGCATCCAGTTGAAGAAGGCTGTCAATTTAGAACCAATAGGTAAACTAAGTTACACAAACCCGTTTCCACCAGTCAAAGGTAAAAAGACAGATATCAGCAAAATATCTCAGGAAACAGTTATCTTTGACACAGTAGAACAAAGCGATGCGCGAAAACTCTACCGAGATTATGTATTTCAGCAACGGGGCAAAGTTCAATTTAATGAAGATGCACCAGCTCCACCCCATCCTAGTACTCAAAATGGTGTAGTCCTAACTTCCATGCGCCACGATCGCAATCATAACGAACTGTGGCAATTGGGTTGGCAGAACAAGGATCACTACGGCGTTTTGCTTGTTACCCTCTTCCAAGCTTTTAGCCAGGAGAATTACTCTAGCTTGAATGGAGAAACTAAGCAGGTTGCGGAGTTATTCAAACAAGCAACTGGTCGCCATTTGCCTCAAGAGGGCAGTGCTGTCAAGGTTTACCTGCCTACATCAGTTCAGGGAGTTAACCGCATCAAGGCGGATAGCAACAAAGTAGATTCTCAAAAAGCAGATTGGTTAAGCTTATGGCTGATTGCGGGAGGATTATTTAGCTTTGGGGTTGCTGAACGAGTCAAGATTGCCGAACGAGTTTATGACTGGCGAGTTGTAGCGTTAGAACCATTAGATATTCAATTGAGCAAATATCGGGAGGTGTTAGATAAGTTACGCAAATATAACCCACCTTCTGGAGGACATGGGATTGCCCGGTTTGATGCAGAGTTGGTGTTGCGGTTTTGTCAACAACTGCTCAATAGTCACCCATCTCAAGTTGATGCAGAACTAGATGACTTTGACCTATGGCAACCGATTAACCATTTTGTCAGCAACTTTGTAGGCACTCACTTTGGCTCGAAAGGGCAGGTTTATGGTGTCAAAGAAGTTTTTACCTTGGGGCTTCCTGGGTGGATTAGACCAGAAAATTCTGAGGAATTGACAGATTATTTGAAGGTTCTAAATGAGCATCTGTTTGTGATCGGTAGCCTATCGGCGGAAGAGGGACACAGCGAACTGTTAGCTGCATATCGAGATTTTATTACTGGGACAAATCTTCGTAGGTTTTTTCGTTTTCAGGCCAGTTACGCCGATTACATAGTTAAACGCTTGGCAGATCCCAAAGCAAAACCTCCCCGTTTATTTTCAATTGCTGGACTGAACACTATGACTAAAAAAGACACAGATTTCACCAAAATTACTACAGACCCCAGCTTTCTCCGCATCGCCAAAGCAATTAATCAAGCAACAGTATATGCAGGGAAGGTGAAAACTCAACAGGGTGTTATAGAACTAGATTGGCAACGCACCTATGGATTGGCACAACGTTTGAGCAGTCAATCTGGCTCCAAGAAGGATTTTTTGAGCGAAATTACTGATTTTCTGGCGAAATACCAAGCAGAAAATTTACGCTTATCGGAACAACTTCTTAAGGAAGGCAAATCCCTAAGACGAGTTTGGACAACCAAAGAAGACCTAGACCGATTAGTTGAATTGGTTGAAAACTATGACACAGTACTGGTTGCTAATTTGTTGATTGCCTATGGGTATGCCCGTTGGACAAAGGCGAAGGAAGTGGATTTAGAAGATGAGAATGCGGATATTAATGACGAGCAAGATTTAAACAACTTGGAACCAACTGAAAATTTAGGAGAATCCAACAATGACTAATACACATTTTCCCGTTCATTCAATTTCAGTTAGTGGTACATTGTCTTGGCAACTTCATGCTCTGAATAATGAAGGAAATGAGGGCAATCAATCGCTAACGCGTCGCTACTATATTATTCAGAAAGACATGACTGAACCTGAATATGTTAATGGAGTTTCCGGCGATATGCTCAAACATATCCAAGCAGAACATCTGCACCGGATTGCGATTCAGGAAGGACTAACACTTTCAGAAGGGGGAAAGCAATTTCATCCTGACCGTATTGGTTATGACTTGGAAAAAGGACTTCCGGTTTTTACACAGTCAGATACAGATTTGACTGCCAAAACTAACCAAGTACTCCAGCGTTGCACAATCAGCGACTTAGAGGGATTTATGGTGACAGTTAAGGGTGGACAAACTCTAAAACGGGAATCTGTAATTGAGTTTGGGGCAGCTGTGGGTTTACCAACCTTAGTCAAAACCCAGAGCTACTTCCATGCGAAATATGGAACAGATAACCCAACTCCTTACAATGTACAGGTAAGTTCCGGTTTATATGCAACTGTTCTCAATATTGAAGCTTTTCGCATTGGCTACAATCCCCATAATTTTAGCTACAGCATTGATCCTATTGAGCGCAAAAAACGGCTAGATGTCCTACTAAAAAGTGTGCTTTATACCTACCTGCAACCTAATGGTGCAAAGCGCAATACCCATTTACCCCATCCTGACCATTTTGAAGGTGTAATTACTGTTAGCACTCGCCGTTGTCCCGCACCAATGCTCAGTCCCTTATCAGCAAGTTACAGCCGCCAAATTCATAGCTTGGCTGACACCCTAAATAATCTCAATGGTGCAAATACAATTCGTTGCTTTGATTTTGAGACAATTGCCCAGTTCGCTGAACAAATTCAAACCCTAATTGAACAATCGCAACCTTGGGAGAGTAACAATGCCGAAGCCATCGAATAAATCAAAATCTTCACTGTCCAAACAGGAGCAGGTGAAAGCAAGCTCCAACCAATGGTTAACCGTCACCTATCAGCCCGTTAGTCTATTCTCTCTCAAACGCTCCGATGCAACGAGCATGGCGGCTCGGTCAAATCTAGTGCCAACTCCTTATGCGATCAAGATGGCGTTGCTGAAAGTGTTGTTGGAAAGTAAAGGAAGGCAGCATCAAAGTAATTTTGATCAATGGATTAAAAGCGAATTTATCTGGATTCGAGACTTACAAATTTACATTTGGCCACCAGAGCAATTGGTTGTGAATCGCAACGGCTACAAACTTCGCTACTATGATCAAACTGCTGATAAGGCAGATAAGAGCCGGACGACACTACCTATGCAGGGTGGGTTTGTTTTTCGGGAATGGGTGCATTTACAAGGACATCTACAAATTTGTTGTGGTGGTTGCGATCGCTTGGCAGAACTAGAGCGGCTGTTTGCTCTAATTAACTACTTTGGGAAACGAGGCTGTTTTTTTCAATATCTTCCAGAATACAAACAAGAAACTTCTGAACCATTATTTCAACCAAATCTGATTACTGGCTTTACAGCACAGCCAATGGATGATTTGGGTGAAAAGGCTACCTTTAACCGAATCAATCCTTTTTCCACTGACAAAGCACAACTGGATAAAGACCGAGTAATTAAACCTGGATTTTTACCTTTACGACTTGTTGCTACAAGCGCCCGTTATGACATCTACCAAAGATACTGAAGCCACATTCGCTGGACTTAGCGTAGTTCTCAAACAAGTAGAAACTTCAATTAGCCCCACTTCATTAAACTCTTGGCTATCAGAAACCCGGCTTTTACCAATTTGGATTCCTTTACGGATTAAGGAAGGTGTTACCAAAATTATGCCTGTATTGCCAAACTCAGCTTTATATCCAAATCTGATGCAATCTATTTATCAGCAGATTGCTCAGAATACCTTGGTGGAGTGGTGGCAAAAACCCTATGAACTAACTGGGGTTGAGGTAGATTCCCATGCGTTGCATATAATTCAAGTTGCTGTTGCATCTGCTGCGCCCCTGCTAACACTGGGACGAGCCATTCATGCTCAATGTTTTCAGTGGTTTGCTAATGCCGATACTGCCTTAGCTGAACACTTACATCAACAAAATACCTTACCGTTAACTGTGGCAATGCAGTATGTTTCTCCACAAAAGATGCAATTGAAAATTACCTTGTTGAAAAAAGAACTGCTAGCACCTTTACTTTGGGGATTAAGTACCAACCTGGGAGAGTCAATCATGCTGGCAGGCATACCTTGCCAATTGGGGAAGTCGATAGATATCGTGCAAGCTAGTAGTTTTGAAAAACTAGTACAGGTAACAACCCAAAACGTAATTGAGTTGCGCTTTTTTTCACCTACTAGCTTCAAGCAAAATGGAGGAGTGCAGCCTTTCCCCCTACCAGAACTGGTTTTTAACAGTCTATTGCGCCGTTGGAACACATTTGCTCCGCCAGAACTGCAATTTCCCGAAGTTGAGTGGAATGGTTTAGTTTCTGCTTATGACCTCAAAACCCATGCCTTAAAAATGGAAGGTGGAGCAGAAATTGGTGCCCAAGGATGGGTAAAGTATCGATTTTTAGATTTTCAACAAGCAAGAATAGCCTCAACCTTAGCTCATTTTGCAACATTTGCGGGAGTTGGGCGCAAAACAGCGATGGGAATGGGGCAAGTCAGATTGGTTGAATCCCGCTTACGGGGCTGAACTAAAAATACGTATTCAAACGAAAAGATGAATGAAGATTACTTACCTTTGGCATACCTCAATGCCTGGGAATATTGTCCACGCAGATTTTACCTTGAATATGTCTTGGGTGAAATGTCAGATAACGAGCATATTATCTTGGGTCGCCACATACACCGCAATATTAATGAAGAAGGAACACTTCAAGAAGGAGAGATGCTGATTCATCAGCAGCAGTGGGTGTGGAGCGATCGCTTGAAGATCGCAGGTATCATTGATGCAGTTGAAGAATGCGATGGTCAGCTTGTCCCTGTGGAATATAAAAAAGGGAAGATGGCACAACATCTTAATGACCATTTTCAACTTTGTGCAGCAGCTTTGTGTCTAGAAGAACGTACTGGAGGCTGCCTTGCTTATGGTGAGATTTTTTATCATACTAACCGCAGAAGACAGACAGTAGCATTTACACCTCAACTACGACAAATGACTGAGCAAGCAATTGTTCTTGCTCAACTTGCATCTCAAACAACTATGCCTGTACCGATTGATAACATGAAAAAGTGTCTTTCATGCAGTTTAAAAGAGATTTGTCTGCCTTTTGAAGTTAAACAGTTACGAAGTTCAATGACTCCCGAAACTGAGGATTAATTTCATCGGGAGTAAATTAATTAATAAGTTTTATCGAAACAGAATTCAGGAGTCAGGAGCCAGAATACAGGAAAGGTATTTTGTGCAACTGGTGGATGAATCCAGGGCGTTCTTGCACCCAGACTAAATCTGCATATTTAGTGGTCAATAAGACAGTGGCGGGTCTGAATCCCGCACTCATAGCGAGTCTTTTCCCAAGGGGAGACTTTCACGAACGAGTGTCTTCATTCTGACTCCTGTACATGGATAGCGGGGCGTTTAGCCCATTGAGAATAGCTGAATTCTTCTTCAACCATAACTCATTACCAGCACTCTAAAATGTCAGTACTTTACGTAACTCAGGCTGATGCCGTTTTGAGCAAGAATTACGAAGCTTTTAATGTTGCTCTTAAACAATCAGATGGTTCTTGGAAAAAACAGACTGTTGCAGCCCAAACTGTTGAACAAGTTGTCTTGATGGGCAACCCTCAAGTCACAGGTGATGCTCTAGTTTATGCTTTGGAATTAGGTATGCCTGTTCACTATCTTTCTAGCTTTGGTAAATATCTGGGTTCTGCACTTCCTGGTTATTCGCGCAATGGTCAATTGCGATTAGCACAATATAAACTATATAGCGATCCCGTCGGACGTTTAGAATTAGTAAAAGCAATTGTGACAGCCAAAATTCATAATCAATATCAGGTTTTGTATCGTCACAATGAGCGAGATAATCCTCTTAAAGAGCGTAAAAGTCTTGTTAAAAGCCAAAAAACCATAGATCAGGTCAGAGGAATTGAAGGTCTAGCTGCACGCGAATATTTTGCCTGCTGGCCACGGATGGTTGGAAAGCAATGGACATTTACTGGTCGAAATCGTCGTCCACCTACTGATCCTGTGAATTCACTTCTCAGTTTTGCCTATGGTTTGTTGCGAGTTCAAGTAACAGCTGCGGTTCATGTTGCTGGGTTAGATCCTTATATTGGTTATTTACACGAAGTCCATCATGGTCAGCCCGCAATGGTTCTGGATTTAATGGAAGAATTTCGTGCTTTGATTTCTGACAATGTAGTACTAGCTGTATTGCACAAACATGAAATTCAACCTGACGATTTTAACGAAAGTTTAGGTGCATATCGCCTGAAGGATACTGCCAGGAAAACTTTTTTACAGGCGTTCGAGCGCAAAATGAATGATGAATTTAAACATCCTGTTTTTGAGTACAGATGCACTTATAGACGAGCGATTGAATTACAAGCGCGGCTATTAGGTCGCCATTTACAAGAAGGGATTCCATATAAAGCTTTAGCTTTACGCTAATTATCATTTATCCAAAAATTTGACAATGACTACCCTGTTTTATTTGATTATTTACGATCTGCCTGATAACAAAGCTGCAAATAAACGTCGTACTCGCCTACATAAAATGTTGTCAGGTTACGGAAAATGGACGCAATACAGCGTTTTTGAGTGTTTTTTAACAGCAGTACAATTTGCTACCCTCCAAACCAAAATAGAAAAACTGGTTAAGCCTGAAGAGGATTCAGTACGATTGTATATACTTGATGCAGGTGCAATTAAACGAACAATTACTTATGGTTCAGAAATTCCTCGACAAGAGGAAACAATAGTCTTATGATTATGTAATCAGCTTGATAATTGGCAAGTCGAAGCGGGGTCAAAAACCCGGGGGATCTGCCAAAATCGCCAGAACCTTGACAAGTAAATAATTACAGCGTTTCAACAATTCGGGAAGTTGCAAATTAGTTGCAATAAGAACGGCTGAAAATGACCTTTTTTTTCGATCCGTCAAAAACCTTCCCAGGAAGCTTGCTCCGTAACAGTTTCAGATGGAGCGGTTTCCAAAGCCTATTACCCCGCAAGGGGACTGAAACTTTCCCAAGAAACAGTTAATCTAGATATTAGGAAATAGTTTCCAAAGCCTATTACCCCGCAAGGGGACTGAAACGAGAGTAAATGCAAAATTCTAGGGCTGAATCGCCAAGAAGAGTTTCCAAAGCCTATTACCCCGCAAGGGGACTGAAACATTCAGTGGCACGGGGAAAGTGCCAGGATAGTAAAAAGTTTCCAAAGCCTATTACCCCGCAAGGGGACTGAAACTTCCTCTGTCCATCAGAAATCCTCAGCAATTATTGTGTTTCCAAAGCCTATTACCCCGCAAGGGGACTGAAACTTCAATAACATCAAGAGTGAGTTTCAAGACTTCCGCACGTTTCCAAAGCCTATTACCCCGCAAGGGGACTGAAACCAACTCTTCTCTATATTGAATGCTGATAACTATCAGCGTTTCCAAAGCCTATTACCCCGCAAGGGGACTGAAACTTTGTGCCCAGGCTTCGTATGCTTCGCAACACGCGAGGTTTCCAAAGCCTATTACCCCGCAAGGGGACTGAAACTGTACAAAGCTACTGTCTCTATGTAAGAGTACGTAGCCGTTTCCAAAGCCTATTACCCCGCAAGGGGACTGAAACGATTCATTGTAGGTTAACTAGCGATCGCAACTAATCGTTTCCAAAGCCTATTACCCCGCAAGGGGACTGAAACCAGTTTAGTTGCGTCAATTAACTCTTTTTCGATGACGTTTCCAAAGCCTATTACCCCGCAAGGGGACTGAAACCTGAACAATCTACCGCGCAGAGGGAAGTTGTTAAAGTTTCCAAAGCCTATTACCCCGCAAGGGGACTGAAACCGTAAAATTACTTAGGAGTCCCGTTTCCTTTTAGTGTTTCCAAAGCCTATTACCCCGCAAGGGGACTGAAACTTCATCTTTTATGAGTACTAAATTATCATCATGAGGTTTCCAAAGCCTATTACCCCGCAAGGGGACTGAAACTGCTTCTAATCTGAGTAAAAATCAGCGATGAGCGACTGAGGTTTCCAAAGCCTATTACCCCGCAAGGGGACTGAAACATCCATCTTAGATGACCCGATCAAATCGGGTCATCTAAGGTTTCCAAAGCCTATTACCCCGCAAGGGGACTGAAACAATCCTTGGGCTTGCATATTCTTAATAAACTGAAACTGGGGTTTCCAAAGCCTATTACCCCGCAAGGGGACTGAAACATCTATCTGAAACCTCTAAGTTAACTAAATATATCTAAAGTTTCCAAAGCCTATTACCCCGCAAGGGGACTGAAACGATTGGTGCAGCCAGTGCGAAGGCGTTGGTATCAATGGCGTTTCCAAAGCCTATTACCCCGCAAGGGGACTGAAACCTGGATAAACTCTATCGCCATCGGCTTGAATGGTTTGGTTTCCAAAGCCTATTACCCCGCAAGGGGACTGAAACAACAGCTTGGGAAAGTCCTAGGCGTTGGTATCTCTGACGTTTCCAAAGCCTATTACCCCGCAAGGGGACTGAAACTTGACTACCGCCAATTCATCTAGTTGGAATGGGCGAGGGTTTCCAAAGCCTATTACCCCGCAAGGGGACTGAAACGCTTCGATAAATCCATCGAAGTCACCTGCATGATTCTCACGTTTCCAAAGCCTATTACCCCGCAAGGGGACTGAAACGTAGTTGGGGAGTCAGGGCAAGCAACATTTATTAAGTTTCCAAAGCCTATTACCCCGCAAGGGGACTGAAACCGCTCATCAACTTGAGCAGGCTCAACATTAATAATCTCAAGTTTCCAAAGCCTATTACCCCGCAAGGGGACTGAAACTCAGGAACAGTAAGTATAAAAATAATTGTACTTTGGGTTTCCAAAGCCTATTACCCCGCAAGGGGACTGAAACCAGCATGAGTAAATTTGTTGCAGGAAGATCACCAGGTTTCCAAAGCCTATTACCCCGCAAGGGGACTGAAACATAGGAAAATTAAAGAGCAAGATTTACCCCAATTAGGTTTCCAAAGCCTATTACCCCGCAAGGGGACTGAAACATAGCTGGAGAGCTTCCTTACCGGGAACTTAATATAAGGGTTTCCAAAGCCTATTACCCCGCAAGGGGACTGAAACTATTCTGTCTTCCTTTAGGTCTAGGTGGCATATTTAGTTTCCAAAGCCTATTACCCCGCAAGGGGACTGAAACATGCTAAATCAGCCTTGCTACTGCCAGCGATCGCTAGTTTCCAAAGCCTATTACCCCGCAAGGGGACTGAAACCAGAAGTACCAGCAACAGACCCAATGTTCGCCTTAGTTTCCAAAGCCTATTACCCCGCAAGGGGACTGAAACTATTTTAGCGAATTCGCTCCTACTATTTGGCGTTGAGTTTCCAAAGCCTATTACCCCGCAAGGGGACTGAAACTTTCATCAGCACTCGGTAAAGGTCTAGACTCACCTGGTTTCCAAAGCCTATTACCCCGCAAGGGGACTGAAACATTTTGGGAGAGTTGGAAGATATGTACTTGGAAAATCCAGGTTTCCAAAGCCTATTACCCCGCAAGGGGACTGAAACTTAAGACTATCTGCTGGAAATGAGGGTAGATGGGGTTTCCAAAGCCTATTACCCCGCAAGGGGACTGAAACAACTATTTGTTCTGCTACTTGCCCACGCCGACCCTCAAGTTTCCAAAGCCTATTACCCCGCAAGGGGACTGAAACCTCAGAAGCATTAGCACAGCTATCTGACTAACTACCGTTTCCAAAGCCTATTACCCCGCAAGGGGACTGAAACGTTTCTGCACTGTTTATAAAAGAGTAAGGACTAAATGTTTCCAAAGCCTATTACCCCGCAAGGGGACTGAAACAACTATTTGATTTGGAAACTGTTTACGTCCTTGTGTTTCCAAAGCCTATTACCCCGCAAGGGGACTGAAACCAAAAAGATGGAAAGACTCTCAGGCAGAGATTGCACTCAAGTTTCCAAAGCCTATTACCCCGCAAGGGGACTGAAACAGATAACTTACCGCTAACTATGAATTAAGTTTGTTCTGTTTCCAAAGCCTATTACCCTGCAAGGGGACTGAAACTTCAAAAAGTAATTGCGATCGCAGTTGTTCAAATTAGTTTTCGACAATTAACTCATCGCCAGGAGAATTAATTGTTGTTTGCCTTTTGTTAAGTCAAAGAGGATGGAAATTGCGTACAATATTGAGCATTATTTGTGAAGCCCTAAGCAATGCCAAGAGCAGCATCATCTACTAGTCGTAAACCAAAGCCAAAGCAAAAATCTGTAGCTTCTGTAGTGACATGGGCAGATGAGACAGAATTGGTGGGATTAGTGTTTGAACTGGAGTCAAGTGCTTCTGCTTTGCTTTATTCGCAGTACACGATTGGGCTGCACGCATGGTTTCTGGAGCAGGTAAGACAATTCGACCCAGACCTTTCAGCTTACCTTCATGATGGAGAGTCAGAAAAACCCTTTAATATTTCAGCGCTGTCAGGTCAACTAGTTGCCAGTGGCAAACAACTACGATTAGAAGCGAATCAAATTTACTATTGGCACGTGAATGCTTTATCTCAACGGGTAGCAGAGTTTCTCAAACACTGGTTAACTCAACTACCAGAAAGGTTAGATTTAAAAGGTGCATCTCTAAAGATAAAACAGGTGAGCATAGCCTATGCACCAACTACTTACAAACAACTACTCTCACCATCGACAAATAGACCTTTTACAATCAGTCTCAGTTTTATTTCACCTACAAGCTTTCGTCGAAAGGGAAATCATTTCCCTTTGCCGGTGCCAGAAAACCTTTTCCATAGTTATTTGCGGCGATGGAATGATTTTTCAGGGATGCCAGCAGAACAAGAATCTTTTCTCAAATGGATAGATGAAGGGGTGGTTATTCATCAACACCGTTTGGAATCAGAGAAAGTGGCAGCAGGGAAGCGTGGGTCAGTCACAGGTTTCACAGGTGCAATCTCATTAGGTTTAACAAAAGCAGCTTTCGGGAACTTTGAATTTAGTGAGTTGTTTTATGCTTTAGTACGGTTGGCTCCTTACTGCGGCACAGGGCATAAAACTACTTTTGGGCTAGGACAAACTCGTTTGGATTGGGTAGAGCAGGAAACGAGTAAATCGATACAATTGCTAACAAATCTGCTGGGAGAGCGAATTGAGGAACTGATAAAATTATTTACTGCACAACGCAAACGGACAGGAGGGGAGCGAACAGATAAAATTGCTGTTACCTGGGCAACGATTTTGGCGCGGCGGGAAATGGGGGAATCATTGAAGGTAATCGCCGAAGATTTAGAGATGCCGATCTCGACCGTGAAAACTTACGTGAAATTAGCCAGAAAATCCCTAAAACAAGAAAATAATAGTTGAAAACCTTTACTTGTGGACAAGTATAAGTAATTGTTTTATGATTGGGTAATCAAATTGATGTTTGGCAAATCGAAGCGGGGTCTAAAACCCTAGGGGTTCTGCCAAAATCGCCAGAACCTAGACAATTAAATGATTACAGCGTTTCAACAATTCAAGAAGTTGCAAATTAGTTGCAATAAGAGCGGCTGAAAATGACCTTTTTTTCCGATCTGCCAAAAAGCCTCCCAGGAAGCCTGCTCTGATTAAGTTTCAGCACCGAGCGGTTTCCATTGACCAAATCCCCTCACGGGGACTGAAACATATAAAATCACAAGAAGAAATAGACAGAAGACTAAGTTTCCATTGACCAAATCCCCTCACGGGGACTGAAACTTGA
This sequence comes from Nostoc sp. UIC 10630, assembly GCF_010747425.1. Lineage (NCBI taxonomy): Bacteria > Bacillati > Cyanobacteriota > Cyanophyceae > Nostocales > Nostocaceae > Nostoc > Nostoc sp. UIC 10630. The sequence goes on along the minus strand of NZ_JAAGOG010000005.1, from coordinate 5,890 downwards.
TAACCCACCCAGGAACAGGAGAGAGTCTCAACAAGGTTTCCATTGACCAAATCCCCTCACGGGGACTGAAACCTGCATTTATAGGTCGCCTAACTTACATAAAAAGTGGGTTTCCATTGACCAAATCCCCTCACGGGGACTGAAACTAGATATTAAATAGTCACCATTGCCATCAAAAGCTAGTTTCCATTGACCAAATCCCCTCACGGGGACTGAAACCTGCTTTGCGAGTCTCAATTTTTTGCCATGCTTGCAAGTTTCCATTGACCAAATCCCCTCACGGGGACTGAAACGTGTGTGGGTTCCTGTGGAAGCTCCCGTCACAGTTGACTCAGGTTTCCATTGACCAAATCCCCTCACGGGGACTGAAACATAGGGGGATCAGGCTTTGAAGCCTACGAAACCCAGTTTCCATTGACCAAATCCCCTCACGGGGACTGAAACATAAAAGTAGGAATGGTACTTGGATTAACGGTCAAAGTTTCCATTGACCAAATCCCCTCACGGGGACTGAAACTTCTTCTACGTATTTCCTAATATCTAGATTAACTGTTGTTTCCATTGACCAAATCCCCTCACGGGGACTGAAACATAAATTCCTTTCACTACAAATTCATAGGTTTTTGTTTCCATTGACCAAATCCCCTCACGGGGACTGAAACATTCAGGCATATACATCCATCCGATAATTTCCCCAGGTTTCCATTGACCAAATCCCCTCACGGGGACTGAAACTCCCCTATTAGGGGACTTAACTATGAACATAACGACTGGTTTCCATTGACCAAATCCACTCACGGGGACTGAAACTAACTGAAACTCAAGCCAAGATTAAAGGTGCTATAACGTTTCCATTGACCAAATCCCCTCACGGGGACTGAAACGTTGATTGTGGAAAAGCAGCGAGTCGTTCTCCTATAATGTTTCCATTGACCAAATCCCCTCACGGGGACTGAAACACATAATTTTCGCAACTTTCCCCGAATATTCCTCCCAAGTTTCCATTGACCAAATCCCCTCACGGGGACTGAAACTCATAAAAGAATCTGAAGCCGCTAACTACCTTGTTGTTTCCATTGACCAAATCCCCTCACGGGGACTGAAACATGGCATCCAATGCGTCAAAGTAGAACAACATGAGTTTCCATTGACCAAATCCCCTCACGGGGACTGAAACACATTGTCGTTATTTGCAAACAAAGGCTGACTAGTCAGTTTCCATTGACCAAATCCCCTCACGGGGACTGAAACCGTTACAAATCTGTTTCGCAGTAATGGTTTTACTAGGTTTCCATTGACCAAATCCCCTCACGGGGACTGAAACTTCGCCAAGAGCTAGGGATGGAACCACGCGAAGTTTCCATTGACCAAATCCCCTCACGGGGACTGAAACCTTTCTTTCACCCTTTTCATCTACACCGTTCTCCTCAGGTTTCCATTGACCAAATCCCCTCACGGGGACTGAAACATTAAATCGGATAAACGAGCGATCGCTTCTCCAGACTGTTTCCATTGACCAAATCCCCTCACGGGGACTGAAACCTTACGGAGTAACAATCATCGTTATTCACCATGCAGGGCATACAGAGGTTTCCATTGACCAAATCCCCTCACGGGGACTGAAACCTGAGGTGGCAGATAGGTAACTAACCATAGGTTTTAATGTTTCCATTGACCAAATCCCCTCACGGGGACTGAAACATAGAAAACTATGCTCAAACAGATTAATGCTTTAGGTTTCCATTGACCAAATCCCCTCACGGGGACTGAAACTTCTCTAGGGTTTACTTGTTCAGATGAACTAGCTGATAGGTTTCCATTGACCAAATCCCCTCACGGGGACTGAAACAAACAGTGTACATCGACAAAAATCAAATTGTAGAAAGTTTCCATTGACCAAATCCCCTCACGGGGACTGAAACATAAAAATTATTCCTGGCTTGCGAGATGATGGGTATGGGGTTTCCATTGACCAAATCCCCTCACGGGGACTGAAACAAGGATTGCCAAGGGCGGAAGAACTAGCAGTATGTCTGTCAGTTTCCATTGACCAAATCCCCTCACGGGGACTGAAACCGCGATCGCAAAAGTTTGGAAGTCGCTGGAGCTTGGGTTTCCATTGACCAAATCCCCTAACTGGGACTTTGGCAGGTGACAGACTGGTTGCTAGTAAGGAAATCCGGGGATGAGAAAGTAGCGACACCGGACAGCCCGTCGTAGACATCGCTCTTAAAGCAAAGCGTAGCCAATCGATTTTCTCTCTTACTGCCGAAAGTTCTGCTGATGTGTGGCATTGGTAGGAAATCTAGCGTGAGGATTAGGTTTGGGAGCTTTTGTGTTAGAAACGCTACTGCTGAGGGAAAACTGAAAACAAGGCCCTGTTTTGAAGACTTTGATTGTAATTCATCAGCCGAAGGCTACAAATTACATAACAGAATTGGCAACGCATACATAAGTTCAATTCATAGTATTTGTGTACTATTTATTGACAAATAAGTACTTGTTGCTAAAATCTTTGAACAAAGTCAGGGTAAGTTTAGTTAGTAATTTTTTAGAAATGAAATTGCGAAAAAGCAATCTAATCAGGGATTCTCATGCAAGATTTATCAAATATTGACTTATTTTATGCTTATTTAGACTTAGAAATTAATAGTGAAAATAATATATACCGCATCGGATTGGTATCTCTGAACTTAACAAAAGATTTTTATCAAGAGAATCTAAATCAAGCTTACGAAGAAATGAAGAAGCTGAAAAATAGTAATTTAGCAGTATGCGGTCACAACTTCCGCCGCTTTGATTACCCTTATCTGATTGAGCAAGAACCCCAATTATCTTCTTGGCACATAATTGACACTTTAGAACTATCAATACTCGCTTTCCCTCTACAGCATTCGCATAAGCTAAATAAAGATTATAAGCAAAGTGAATATTCAAGTAATAATCCTCTAGAAGACGCACAGGCAACTCGATTATTACTTGGTCAACAATTAGAAGCACTATTTAAAAAGCCTGATGAAGTACAACAGGTATATATTTGGCTCCTTACTTGTGGTTACGAAGATGCAGACCTTGCATATCAACAATTTTTCAGCGATCGCCTTGGTTTGAAGATTGAACAACCTACGATAGAAATGCTGCCAGACACAATGCTAAAGGGAATAAATCAATCCTATTTGCAGCAGGTATGGTCTAGTCCACAAACTTATGATTTTGAGACAAGATTATGCGTGGCGGGATTACTGGCTTGGAACTATGAGTGCAATATCAATGAATCAAAGCAGGTTTTTTGTGATTGGCTCAGACATTTAAATGGTTTTCAAGCTGTACTTGAGAATTTGCGTCCTTTAAGTACAGATGAATTCGCTATCAGCTCTTACTTGGAATATTTTGAAATTCCCAGTTTTCGACCTTTGCAAGAAGAAGCTGTGCAAGCAATCATTAATAATGAGCGTCCGCTTGTTCTAATGCCTACTGGTGGTGGTAAATCTTTATGCTATCAATTACCAGCTTTCATGTTCCACGAAAGGCACAAAGCGCTGACTGTCGTGATTTCGCCGCTCCAAGCATTAATGGCAGATCAGGTAGCAGATTTAGAACAAGCTGGGTTTTTCTTCGCCACCTTCATTAATGGTAATCTCTCAGCAGCAGAACGTCGTCAGCGATTATCAGAACTGCGTTCTGGTTCCAAAGGTTTGCTGTATATCAGTCCAGAGCAATTGCGGTCAATGAGTATTCGAGCATTGTTAGAACAGCGTCCTCCGGTTCTTTGGGTGATTGATGAAGCTCACTGTGTTAGCCAATGGGGCCACGATTTTCGACCAGATTACCGTTACATCCCGAAATTTATTTATGAATTATATCAAGAGCGGCAGATTGCAATGCCTTTGTTAGCTTTGATGACAGCAACAGCAACAGTCGCTGTTATTGAAGATATTAAAGAGCTATTTGCCCAACACGAACTAAATATTAATCGTACAATTGATGGGGCAACAACAAGAGATAATCTAACTTTTAATGTGATTCCAGTAGCAGGGAATAAAGAGCAAGTTTTGTTGAATCAAGTCAAAGAAGCTCTCAAACTAGGTGGTAGTACACTGATTTACACTACTACACGTAAAAATGCCCAAAAGCTAGCAGAAACTCTTAAACAAAGTCACATTGAAGCTAAATATTATCATGGGAAACTTGCAAAAGAACAAAAACAACAAGTTTTGCAAGAATTCAAATCAGGTAAATTGAATGTAGTTACTGCAACTTGTGCCTTTGGCATGGGCATAAACCGTAAAGATGTACGCGCTGTCATTCACCATTGCATGAGCGCCAATTTAGAAGGTTACATCCAAGAGGCTGGACGGGCAGGACGTGATGGAGAGCCATCAATTTGTACTTTACTCTTTGATCCAAAAGATGCTGATACAGTTTTTCGTTTGCAAAGTTTGAATCAACTGAGCGAACAAGATTTAAAAAATGTCTTGATCTCGACCAGACATATTCGTAAGTGTACGTTTGGTAGTGCTAGAGATGATTGGTTTTGGGTGACAACCAATGAAATTTATCAAATGGGTGACTTTGATGAAGAATTTGGTGAAGAATCAGAACAACAAAATACTAAGATAAAAGCAGGATTGCATTACTTAGAAAAATTTGGTTTATTAGAACGAGCCGAGAACTTTTCAAGCTTTATCGAATTTGAACTAAGCCATAATACCTTTGCTGAGTCTATAGAGCAGTTTGAGGAATACAGCCGGATGAAGGATTTATCCCGGTTTGAAGCAGACAACTTTGAGCGGCTGATTCAAGCAATGCACATTGCGAAAGCTTATTGTAATAGCAACGATGAACCGTTTCCCCTCGACCGCCTCAGTGATGAAGCTGGAATTAGCTTACATGACCTGACTGCCAGAATCCGTGAACTGCAAAAGGCTGAAGTCTGTTCTTTTGAAATACCGATTACACTTGTGATTACCAAGGGTGTAAGAGGAGATGCCCGTAATAATCATGAACGCATTCGCCAGTTAGAAGATCAATTACTCCAAGCGCTTAATGAGTTATTTGGTAATGAAAACGAAATACAAATAAATCTGCGGGGACTTGCTTCTCGACTTGACCCAGACAACAGTAAAAAAATCAGAGCATCCAACATCATAGATATTTTGGAAGGTTGGGTTGCTCAAAAATGGTTAAAGTTAAGTAGAATTTCTAGTGATGTGATTCGCTTAGGAGAAATGGAAGTTGCAGAGCATTTACCTGAGCATAAAATTCTCACAACTACAGTATTGGAAGTTTTATATCAAGCATTGGGAGATACAACAGGGGCAAGATTACCTTTGAAGTATGAATTAGGTAAACTTGCTAAAGAAGTTACCCAAAAAATTCAACTTGACTGGAATAATGAAGAGTTAGAAGCTATTCTTTTATGGCTGCACCAGAGAAAAATCATTCGATTAAGTGATGGGCTGAATCTCTTTCAACAGTCGTTGAAAATCCGTGTCATAAAAAATGCAAGTGTTTCCACAGTAAAACGCCATTACCATGAAGTTGAAGCTCACTATGATGAACAAACTCGTCGCACTCATTACATGGTGCAATATGGAAAACTAAAGTCAGCAGAACAACGTCAGCAATTCGTTAGTGATTACTTTGGCACAAATAAAGAAGAATTTATTTCAAAGTACGAATTTTCTGGAAAAGATATTATCGAACCTATTCTTCCAGAAGATTACAAGCGTATTCTAGAAGTGCTAAATCCTGCTCAAAAAGAAATTGTTCTAGCTTCAGACCCAGCGATGGCAGTGATAGCAGGCCCTGGTTCTGGTAAAACAAGAACTATTGTTCACCGAATTGCTTATCTTGTAAAGGTTAAGCGAGTTGAGCCGAAGCGTATTTT
>NZ_JAAGOG010000387.1:0-2791 GCF_010747425.1 Nostoc sp. UIC 10630 | reverse complement strand
TCAAAGTCAAAAGCTGTCATAGTAGCTGCTGCCTTTCTTTAATGTTAGTTTTCGCAAAAAATAAGCGAAGCTTTAATTCTGAGTGGCGAATGGCACTGATTTTAAAATAGTGGTGGAAGAGAATTTTCTTCCACCAGCCTATTTACGCCGCTACCAACTCCCGACGAACTTGTGGCAGTTCAATCGGAGCAGTTACCCTGGACAGTGCTTCTACAGCCTCTCTGACGCTCCAATACTTCATGCCATCGCCACAGCGCCAGTAGTATGTCTTGGGGTCGTTTTCCCAGACTTCCTCAACGTTTCTGACCTTGAAGACAATTCCCAAGAATTCACCATCTAGATATACATTGTGAGCCGTCTGGAGGTCAGTGCATCCTACATAAGTTAGTCGATAGCCGTCCACTGGCGTACACAAGTCTTCTGCACGAGTACCGCGATAGGAGCAGTTACCGCACCCATGACCACCACAATCAGGACAAATGGCAGCAGGCATATTCCACTTCGGCAGGGTGAAGTCCCATTCAGCCGGTGGGGTTAATAGTTGAGGCTTGTGAGAGATATAACAACCAGCGTGACCGATTACTTTATTAGAATGGTATTGGACGCTCAACGATAGCCAGTCACAATCACCCAACAAGCCAATTTTCTCAGAAGCTTGTTTTAATTCCTCATCTTCCTTATGATTGCGCTCTACTGGAGTAGAAAGACTCGCTTTAACCTCTGCAACAGCGCGTTTGAATGGCTCTTTGTGATATCGAGCATAGCCGTGGGTCATTTTTACCCACACGATATCATCACTGTTGATCCAGATAGTCACTACATCTTCGGGCTTGCACTCTTTTGAATAGTCCGACTGATTCACAATGGTTGCAATGATTTGGCGATCGCGTGTGGTCAACGGATCTTTTGTTGGCGCAGGGGCTAAACTTTGTGTCATCATTATAAATTGCCTCTTCTTTAGATGGTTGGGGCATAGGGGCGATCGCTAAGTTTTCCCGACGCAGCGATCGTCCTATTTTTATTGGTCAGTTTGTTGTGCTGAAAGCACAACACTCTCAATCTAGAATTGGCGAAGCCTCATATTTAATGCTCTAAGCCAGTGGCTAGAGCTACCAAGCAGGATACACAATGGTCAAGTGACAGGCAGCTTTAACAGTTTTAAAAGCCAAGAGTCATCCTGTTTGGCATTTTTATTAACCGAACCCGTTTTTCCAATGTGTACCCCTCACCTTCTCTGGTTGTGCCAGTGCATCAGCTACCCCTCAATCGGTACTTCCGGTTCTCTTGTCATGGTTCAGTAATTAGTGCCGCTTTATTTTTCTGGGAGGCTGGCGCTTTTTCCTCCCTTACAATTTCTATTATTGCAATTCCGACTGGCTTTTGTCAAGTTGGAATGTAGCTTTTATCGGAACATGAAGAGCATATACTGGAATCAAATCAGACAAGTTAAGAGAAAATCCTTCACAGATGGCAAGAATATGCTGGGTGTTTATCCACTTAGCCTCTCCTTTTAATAGCCGATCTACATTTTGTCTTGAGACTTCAATGCCCATCTCTCCAAGCTTTTCGGCTATAGAACGCCTAGTTTCATCTACCAACAGCATTCTTAATTTTTTGGCTCTCGTTTCGTCCCAATTAATGTACGGAACCTCCTGTATAGGTACTAGCACTATTTTTTCCTCGCTCATCTTTCTCCATTATGCTATTCCGACTTGACAAAAGCAATCGCTCCTAGCATAATAATAAGTGTTTGAAAGTGGAAAGCGATCGCTTGCTCAGATGCAATGCGATTACTTCAACCTATCTAACTGGAAAAACACAGCTATGTTTAAACAGTTTTGCAGCTAATCCTCTAACTTAAGTGAGCATTTAGCTTTTCCAACAGAAACTTATTGCTACTGCTATAGCAATTAATATCTTTCCCCTTTAACTAGCTGATATTCGACAGAAAAGCGATTGCCAATAAAAGCAAACGCTTACCCTCAAGCAATGCCAAAGCAATCGCCTGAACTAGTCCTTCTGCAAAGGATAGCCACGTCTAACTTAGAAAATTTTCAAAAGTTAGGCAAGAATAGCCTTGTAGTGGCATTCCTGAAATTTATCACTAAATAAAGAATTTGAAGCTATCTAAAACCGATATAAATTAGATTTAAACCAACCAAAAATTATGTATCTTTCAAACTATTAATTTAAGTATATTTAACTAGATACAGCTACAAACGCTGGCATTAAACAATGTGCTAGCTCTATCATATTGTTACAAAACTAAATTTGTGTATAATCAAGTACCAGTTTTTCAACTACTCCTCCAAGATAACCCTCATCTGTTCACTACCGAAGGGTTATCCTCTCTGCTTTGGGACTGTGTTCACATAAAAGTCCCTAACTGTCACAAATTCACCTACCCTTCATTACTAAACAAGCAAGTTTACCTGGCGATAGCCGGACTAGAGGGTAGTGCTGAAGATAAAGTAATGATTTACCGGATTATGTCTGATCCTCAAGCTTGGTATAACTTTACTAAAGTGCGGCAACAAGGCCAACCCTTTGAAAATATAGGTGAAGAATTTTATTCAAGCTTTGGCATTGAAATTTATCTTCAGCACAGAATTATAAATAGTATCCGATACCTGCAAAAAAGCTTAAATATTTCAGGAGTTAGACAAACCAATATTGCTGTGCGCGATCGCCTATTTTCATACCCAACATTAGAGGAGCAGTTAATCACGCTGGATGAAGATCGTACCACGCTTGCTCAAGCTGTACCAGAAATCATCAAGTATTTTGTCAG
>NZ_JAAGOG010000470.1:0-793 GCF_010747425.1 Nostoc sp. UIC 10630 | reverse complement strand
TAACTCAAGTTGCGGGTAATAAAATACAAATGAGGATATGGGAAATGTAGGCACAGTAAATAAGCGGTTGTACGAAATACAACTACCACAAAAGTGCAATCATGAATATTCAGTTTAGTTGAAGAGAAGGTGACATTTGTAACTTAGTCAATAAAAGCTTGTTGCAGAGTGTAGGCAAAAATAAAAGCTTGTAACTTCAGTAAAAACCCTTCATATGTTACTGCATGAATCGATTTTTGGAAACAACTCGTAACTCCGCTAAATACGGTTTCAATGTAGTGACGAATAGACTGTTTAATGTATTGAGTCCACGGTGCATCAAGACGTTTAGAGTTACTTTTTCGCATGACTTGCATCGAGATTTGACTAGTTTCAATTAAGTCATCTTCCACAGTGTAATCAAGATAGGCAGAATCGGCATAAACCTGAGTCCCAGGTGGTAAATTCAAAGGTAAAGCACTCAATCCCCGTATATCTGTCGCACTGGCTGGCATGAACACAAATTCCACTGGAATACCTGTTTTGGTAGTTAATAACTGTACTCTCACTCCATAAAAATAACGTTTCTTGGATGCGATATAACCCCGATATTCTTTCGATTGGATGAGCTTGGCATTAAAGATACGAATGTTATCACATATTGGTACGGGAAACGAGTCTAAAAGATATTCCGTATTTTCACTAATTTCTTTCAGTGCCATTCCTACTTGATGGAATAAATCGTTAATTAACATTGAGACATGATGCAATCGCCGATTAAATCGTGACTTTTCTAACATTCGTGGTATCAAAT
>NZ_JAAGOG010000104.1:0-28573 GCF_010747425.1 Nostoc sp. UIC 10630 | reverse complement strand
ATTTGAAATTTATTATTGACTTAAACAAATTTTGATGAATGCAAGAAATAGACAAATCAAATCTAGATTAGTCAATACATCCTACTAACTAAGAGTTTAAAATTGTCAATCTATAATTAGAAAATATATTTTAAATTTATAGTAATACTACTTTTCGTAATTCGCAATTCCCGTTAACTAAGGATTTTAAACTTTTAAAATGCGTGGCTTATTTTAGCTAAACTGTACTAATACAGGACTACGGAAATTTGTGTACCTTTAACAAGTAAAGAGATGTAGCCTGCACCATAGCTAAGGAATGGTTTACCAACCCAAAGTTACTGGGTTTCGACTGGTAAACGGTTAAATGAGAAAAATTTTTGTTCCTTCCCCTTCCCGAGGGAAAGGAGTTTGACCAAATACTACTGTAGAGTCGTTTGATTATCAACATAAATGAATTTACCGGGCTTGGCTAGGCTTGAATTAAAAGATTTTAACTCATTAGTTCATTTTCTTAATTTATCTTAACTTACTCTATCAGGGATTTAACTATAGAAGAATATGCTTAGTCATCCGTCGCAAGAAATACATTTACAAAACACAAACACGTAGAAGTTTGCGTATAATTTTATATTTAATTTTTAATAAAAAAAAACGTCATCCGTCAAAAGAAATACAAATGAACTAAAAAACACGTATAAATTTGCGTATAAGGTTGTGTTTGTTTTATCAAAAAGTAACATTTTACGGAAAATCTATGTAACTATTGATAAATCGCCAGAGGCTAGAAAGGGAGTTTTAAAGGGGTTTAGGCTTAAATTCCTAATCTCTTTTCTCAAGGAATACATACTCAACGCTTAGTCATCTCTCACAGGATATATAAAAAGTGAAGTAACTATGTCTTTATCGTTACAAATTATTGACTCGATGAGTTTTTGATGGCAATATAAAGACCGCTAAACCGTTGTAGCTCGGCTTATGCTACAAAGCAAATTCAAGAGTTAATACGAAAGACAGGCAGTTGCCAATTTGCAAGCACCTGGGCAAAAAAGTAAAAGAATTGTCATCTTTATCAAAAGATTTTCTATTGTAAATTTGGTCATGAAGCTCAGTAGCGATGCCTAGGGCGGGATACGCCACGCAGAATATCAATTTTTCAGAATCACTAAGTTGAAAATACCGCAATAATTATAGAAGCGAAAGAATTGCCAATTTTACCAAAAGATTTATCATTGCAGATATGCTTTTATTGTAGTAGTCAGCAGAAATTAATAACCTCTCCAGGCATTTTAATGAATAGATTGGTGTGATTAAAGACAACTATGTAAAGCTTTGTAAAAATTCTGAGAGATGCTTGAGTTAAGGTTAATTTCTTTTTTACATAGCTTTTTATCATTTAGTTTTATTCCTGCCAACCCACTTAAGTACTGTAGCTGCGAAAAATTTGACACCTTCATCAAAAGATTTTTGATTGCATATCATTTATCATCCCCTCTATTGTGTTTCTTAGAAGCACAGCCTTACTTGCTGTATGCTTTGCAAAAATTTTTTGGTAGTGCGCTCACAACCATCAATCAGTAGCAATCAACCGTTTCTACTATCGATCAAACTCGGTCATAGCTGTGATAAACAACAGAGTTGTTCGTATTAAATATTGCTAGCGCTGTGATTGTAAACTAAAAAGCCTTTGTGTAACTTTATGTAATTAAGTGAAACCATGAGTCAAAACTATACTGGTTCCAACTCTCCTCTCATCACTACTGAGCCATACAAAGAATTTCCAGCAAATAGATATGTAGAATCTTCTCGTCAGCTTGATGAATCGGAGAATAACGGGGGAACTCAGCCTTTTTTAAATGATGAAACACCAGCAACGCTTTCAGTTGCCGATGCGATCGCTCAGATGTTGGTAAATTTGGGAGTAAGCTACGCTTTTGGTGTCGCTGGTGGAGCGATGGCCAGCCTTTGGGGTGCGCTATCAAATAGCAGTATCGAGGTGTTAAACTTCCGTCATGAAGCAGGAGCAGCCTTTGCAGCCACCGAAGCATACTTTGCCAATAATCGCCCCACTGTAGTTTTTACCACAGCCGGGCCGGGGATCACTAACGCGCTGACCGGATTATTTGCAGCTCGTGGTGAAGGTGCAAAGGTGATTTTGTTGTCGGCTTGCACCTCTGCACCACAGCGTGGACGTTGGGCAATTCAAGAAACCAGCACTTATACATTGCCCAGTGGGGGAATTTTTACTTCAGGAGCGCTGTTTAACTATGCAATCACTATTGAATCTGCGGCTCAACTACCGCAGATTTTCCGCAAACTTGCTCTGGCTATGGCGCAACCAGGCGGATTTGTCGCTCATTTGAGTATTCCCACCGCAGTGCAGACAAGTTTAGTTGAGGATATAGCTTTACCCCAACTAGATGTTACTCCGTTTCCGATAACTGCTTCCAAAAAAGCGATCGCTAAATCGGTAGAGTTATTATCATCTGGCCCCTTTGCTATCTGGGTTGGTTTTGGTGCGCGTGAAGCAGCAGAGGAAATCCTTGAACTCGCTGAAAAAACGGGAGCAGCCGTTATGTGTTCCCCCCGTGGTAAAGGTATCTTTCCTGAAGATCATCCCCAGTTTGTCGGTGTCACAGGTTTAGGCGGTCATGCTTCCGTCTTAACTTATATGGAACAGCAACCTCCACTACGCACACTCGTATTAGGAACCCGCCTTGGTGAACCGACTTCCTTCTGGAGTTCGGCGCTAGTTCCAAAAGAAGGTTTCATCCATGTAGATATTGACCCAGAAGTGCCAGGTGTAGCCTATCCACACGTTGAAACTTTCGCAGTTCGCTCTGATATCAAAGCTTTTGTGGAAGAGTTATTGGAGCAATTACCAGATGCTCCTCGTTCCACAACTTTGTCGCTACCTCATCCAGAACGCAAAGCAATTGAACCTGCACCAGACGTAGATTATCCAGTGCGGCCAGAAGTATTGATGGCAGCAATTCAAAAGATAATTGTTGAAGGTAGCGATGCAGTAGTAATGGCGGAGTGTGGTAACTCCTTTACTTGGTCAACCCATCTACTCCAATTTACCGAGACCAATCGTTATCGAGTCAGCACCGGAGTCGGCGCAATGGGTCACGCCGTTACAGGAGTGTTGGGTGCAGCACTAGCAAACAATAGCAAAGCTGTAGGGATTGTCGGCGATGGAGCAATGCTGATGAATAACGAAATCAGCACAGCCGTGAAATACAAAATTCCAGCGATTTGGATTGTCCTCAACGATGCACGTTACAACATGTGCCATCAAGGGATGAAAATCTTGGGATTAAAGGGCGCAGATGCCACACTTCCACCGACAAACTTCGCCATGATTGCTCGTGGAATGGGAGCAGAAGCGATCGTGGTTGTTAGAGAATCGGATATTGAAGCGGCATTAGAACAAGCGATCGCATCATCTGTTCCCTTTCTTATTGATGTAGTCATTGACGCTGACCGACCAGCACCTTCTGGTGGACGTAATAAGAGTTTGGCAGCACAAGGAATTAAATCAAGTCCAGCTAAAAATGGAGCCAAGCAAGTTTCATTCCCAATGGTTTGATTTTGCTAGCAACGCTTGATTTTTTTCTAACGGACCGCAAAGCACGCATTCGCGTAGCGTCTCGTAGAGAAGGACGCAAAGGAAAGATTAAGTAATTTCATGGTGGAAGAGAACAAAACACGGCAGCATCACAATCTTTCAAAAATTCACGACACTGATGCAAAAACCCTTTACAACTCTCTTACCTTCGCGCTCTTTGCGCCCTTTGTGGTTCGTTATCTTATTCCAGCAACTACATTCACCAAAACTGGAACTTCAAATATTTGCTTTCTAACTTCACTCAATCTTAATATTCCAGCCTGCTTTTGTGTCTATATCTTTACATTTTGTAATGCTAATTACTTTCTCTAACCAATACCAAACAATATCGAGAGGTCAAGATGCTGCTATTTGAAACTGTTAGAGAAATGGGTCACGAACAAGTTCTCTTTTGTCATGGTAAAAATCCCGAAATTAAGGCAATTATTGCCATCCATGACACGACCCTGGGCCCAGCAATGGGAGCTACAAGACTCATGCCTTATGTCAACGAAGAAGCTGCTTTAAAAGATGCACTTCGTCTCAGTCGGGGGATGACTTATAAAGCTGCTTGTGCAAACATTCCGGCTGGTGGTGGCAAAGCAGTTATTATTGCTAATCCTGAAAATAAAACAGATGATTTGTTGAGAGCTTACGGACGTTTTGTTAACAGTCTTAATGGGCGTTTTATTACTGGACAAGATGTCAATATTACCCCTAATGATGTCCGAACAATCAGCCAAGAAACGAAACATGTTGTTGGAGTATCAGAAAAATCTGGTGGACCTGCTCCCATCACATCATTAGGAGTTTTTCTAGGAATTAAAGCTGCTGTAAAGTCTCGTTGGCAGAGTGAAAGACTTGATGGCATGAAAGTTGCAGTTCAAGGCTTAGGTAATGTCGGCAAAAATCTCTGTCGCCACTTACACGAGCATGATGTTAAGCTTTTTGTGAGCGACATAGATCCAGCCAAAACGGAAGAAGCAAAACGGCTTTTTGGGGCAACTGTTGTAGAACCAACCGAAATTTACAGCCTTGATGTAGATATTTTTTCCCCTTGCGCTCTTGGAGGAATTCTTAACAGTCATACAATTCCTTTTCTGCAAGCTCAGATTATTGCTGGTGCAGCTAATAATCAATTAGATAATGAGCAATTACATAGTCAAATGCTTACCAAGAAAGGGATTCTCTACAGCCCAGATTATGTAATTAATGCTGGAGGTCTAATCAACGTTTACAACGAAATGATTGGTTATGACGAAGAAAAAGCTTTCAAACAAGTGCATAACATTTATGACACGCTATTAGCAATTTTTGATATTGCCAAAGTTCAGGGAGTTACTACCAATGATGCTGCTAAACGATTAGCAGAAGACCGCATCAAGAATAGTAAGCCCAGCAAGTCTAAAGCGATCGCAGCTTAATTATTATTATCTTAAGGAGTGAAAAGTGGAAAAAAATACTTTTGCAACATCAGCTTACATTGCTACTTCACCGGAGAGTGCATTTGAATATCTTTGTAGTTTAAAAAATCTGGATGAATGGACGCTTTATAGCCGGATGAAAGAGCAAATTGATGAAGATACCTGGCTCGGAACTGCATCGGGTTATCACAAAAATCTCTATTATCACGTTAAAAAGCTCCAAAATCCGCTTTTCTACGGCATTGAATGGCACTGTGGATTAGAGTACCAAAAATATTTTCAAGTTTATCCTGTTTTGCTGTTTCCCACTGACTACATTGAGCCGGGAACAGATGAAAAAGGTGTATATTTTCACTGGTTAAGCTTTGTCGATCCCAAACGGCAGACTCAGATGATTATGCAGGGGATTCATACAGTCCATACTTCTGAATGTCGTTCTCTCAAAGGTAATTTGGAACGAAAAGCTGGTCTGACCTCAGCAGCTAAAGGAAGCCACTTTATCGATACTGACACCATTTATGTTGATGCTCCAATTGAAATCGGTGTTGAATACTTAAAAGACTTACAAAATATAGATGAGTGGGCACATCTGTTACGGCCAAATGGTGATATTACTTCTGAATCAGGTGAATTTAAAGATGAATATGACCAAAAGGTAAAAGTTTCGGTGCGAGTTCATTCTTTGAGTAAATACTACTTACTTGAACAAGAATACTTTTATCCAGAATACGAATATTATCAGCGTTCTGTAGCGTTACTTATTCCAACCGCTTATGCTTTCGCTGACCCCGAAGCTTCTGGTTTCATCCTGCATCGAATCACATTTTGGAAAACAGATGGAACTGTTAGCCACGGCAAACTTCAAATTGAAGACTTTGGCGCTGAGAGCATGAACATCAAACGCTTACTCGAAGGCAAGGCTGGCAACCTCAAATCATTTGATCGAGGAATGAGCTATCTGCCAAAAATTCAAGAGGATTTAGTCATTAGTCATTAGTCATTTGTCATTGGTCAAATAACAAATGACCAATGACAAATGACAAAGAACAAAATATGAAACTGAAGCCATTCACTATTACTATCCTCACTTTTTGTGTTGCCGCTTTTTCTGGAATGAAAGCTGCGTCAGCCGCATCCTTTTCAGTAATCGCCGACGGTCTATATAATGCCGGCGGTCTGAGCTTTAGTCCTGATGGTAATCTCTATGTTACAGAGGCGGGAATAGGGGGAAGTGGCGCTTGCGTTCCACCAGCAAGTGGTCAAGGCGATTCTCTATGCTATGGCACAAGTGGAGCAGTTACCAAAATTGAAAATGGTAAAACCGAACGCATACTTACAGGACTTCCTTCCTTAGCATTACCAGATGGCACTGGAGCCGCTGGCCCTCGTGACATTAAATTTGATGCTACAGGTAAACCTTATGTTTTGATTGGATATGCGGCTAATCCGGCTTTTCGCGATCGCAATTTAGGTTACACTGACCTCGGCAAAATCATCACTCCCGATTTTAAAACCAATTCCTGGACGAGTGTTGCCGATTTAGCTAACTATGAACTCGCCAACAATCCCGATGGTGGTGATCTTGGTAGCAATCCCTTGGGTTTTGTCATAGATGGCAATAAGTTAGTTGCAGTTGATGCAGGTGCAAACAACCTACTCAGCGTTAATACTGACGGGAGAAATTTGCAAGCCATTACCACATTCCCTGAAGACATATTAGCTAATCCCGTCTTCCCACCTTCCGGTTCCCCGTCCAATGAACCGGCGCAAGTGCCATCTCAAGGTGAAGAGGTGCGAGAGCAGTTTGCAACCCAAGCAGTACCTTCAAACGTGGCAAAAGGCCCCGATGGTGCTTATTACGTCAGCCAATTTACTGGTTTTCCCTTTGCTGAAGGTGGGGCAAAAATCTATCGAGTTAGTGCTGATGGTTTACCAACAGTCTTCGCCGATGGTTTTACCCAACTCACCGACTTGGAATTTGATACCGAAGGCAATTTATATGCTTTGCAGTACGCAAATCAGTCAGCTTGGAAGGGTGATTTTGATGGTTCTGTCATCAAAATAGCTGCCGATGGCACTCGCACAACTCTGCTGAGTGGCAATGGATTAGAGTCGCCTAGCGCCTTGACTATTGGTGCTGATGGTGCAGTATACGTCACAAACCGAGGTGATCGCCCTGGATTTGGACAAGTTCTCAAACTTGAGAATACCAAATCTATCCCTGAACCTGATTCTACTTTAGGCGTATTAGCGATCGCAGCCTTGGGTGTTGGTTGGTTGCATAAGAAGAGAATCCCCACACCTCCCATAAATCTGAACTAAAGAGTTTCAAACCAATTGCGCGTTCCTCAAAGACTGGGATTCGTTGTCTTTAAACCCATAAAGTTTTCCACTTACTTAACTCTCAATCTCTAAAGGTATGAAACTCAAATCACTTACTCTTACACTTTTGACTGTTTGCATTGCTGCCGTTTCTGCACCAAAATCAGCCGAAGCTGCAAGCCTAACAGTAGTTGCCGATGGTCTTAGTAATCCACGCGGAATCGGCTTTGATTCTACTGGCAACCTTTATGTTACAGAAAGTGGTTCTGGTGGTGATGGAAAAGATGGAAGATGTATTCCATCTCCTAGCGCAGGATATATTCCTTTATGTGCTGGTCAAAATGGCTCCCTGCTCAAAATTGCTCAGGACGGTACAAAAACAAATATAATTTCTGATCTCACTTCTTTAGCATTATCGCCTTCTGGAGAACAAGCAGCCGGGCCTGCCGATATTAAATTTGATTCTCTCGGTAACGCTTATTTGTTGACCGGTCTTGCAGGCGATCCAACCAATCGTGATACCGTTTTAAAATCGCCTGATCTTGGTAAATTATACAAAGTAGACTTAAGTACTGGTGGGTTGACAACCCTTGCCGATTTTGCAGCTTATGAAACTGCATTTAATCCTGATGGTACTGATTTAATTTCCAACCCTTATGCTTTTGCCATTAAAGGCGAGACTGCTTACATGGTTGATGGCGGTGGAAACACAATATATTCTGTAGGACTCGATGGCAGTGGTATTAACAAGGTAGCTGCATTCCCTCAGAAAACGATAGATAGAAGTAAACTTGAATATCCCGATCTGGGGCCAGATGTAGATCCATCTGCGCTTCCTGTAACCCAGCAATCAGTACCGACAGGAATTGCGATCGCTCCAGATGGCAGTTTAACAGTTAGCGAATACACTTATTTTCCTTATCCAGAAGGAGAAGCGCGGATCTTTAGCGTTGACCCCAACACCTTGCAATCAAATGTTATCGCCGATGGCTTTACACAGCTGACTGGCGTAGCTTATGACCCTGACGGCAATTTGTACGCCTTACAACACATCAATACTTCCGAATGGAAAGAAATTCAACAGGGCGGTATTATCACTGGTGATATTAGTGGTTCTTTGATCAAAATAGCCACCGATGGAACTCGTGAAACTATCTGGAGTGGTGATGGTCTAGAAGCTGCTTCTGGCATCACCTATGGACCTGATGGTAATTTGTATATCGCAAACCGAGCCAGACTTGCAGGCACAGGACAAGTTATCAAGATTGATCCGAGAGTAACCACAGTCCCCGAACCTACCTCTGCAATGGGTCTGATAGTAGCTGGTGCTTTAGGTGCAACTTCAATGCTGAAGCGCAAACGCAGCAAAGAATTAGTGAAAGCAGAGACTGTCTAATTCCTGGTAAAGCTTACAGAATAGGCTGCTGCCTCACAGAGAAAGTTGCATTTCAAACAAGAGGCAGCAGCCCAAATTTTAGATTTCCCAAACTGAGACTGGGAACGAAATTAGTCTAGGAACGAGTATACCTCATAGAACCAAGGCTTAAAACTTATGGGATTAGTCAAAAATTTGTCAATCGGCATTCTCGGTACTGGATTCATAGTGTTGGCAACAGCAGCCCAAGCCAAGGCTGTAACATTAACTTACGACAGAAGTATCGGTAGCCCCGGCTTTGGCCCTGGAGAACTCTTTGTCCCTCAAGGGATAGCGGTGGATAGCCAAGGGAATACCCTCATAGCTAACGGACGCGGTGTTAACCCGGATGGTACTCCTAACTACAACCTCGGTAACAAAATTGAAAAATTTAGTCCAAGCGGTCAGTATATTGGGGCAATTGGCTCCGGCGGCACAGGCCCCGGACAGTTTGACGAGCCAACAACTGTAGACTTTAATCCCGTAACAGGGGATTTGTACGCAGGTGATGTTTACAACAACCGCATCAATCAATTCGATTCTCAGGGTAACTTTATTAGATCCTTTGCAAATGGAGAATTTACCCCTCTTGTAGAGGGTAGGCTTTTCTTTGGGCCATCTGGTGTGACATTTGACAAAACTGGCAATGTGTACATCGGTGATTTTAATGGCGAAAGAATCCTTAAATTCACATCAGACGGACAGCAAATTGGTGTCATTGGTGGCACTCTGGGCACTGCACCTGGGCAATTCCAAGGTGTAGCAGGTGTAAGAATTTCCCCAGTTAGTGGAAATATCTTTGTAGCTGACCAGTATAATAACCGCGTTCAAGTACTTGATCCCAATGGCAACCCTCTGTTGGCATTTGGTTCAGCAGGTAGCGGCCCTGGACAGCTTCTTCAGCCAATTGGCATCGAAGTGGACGACCAAGAGAATGTTTATGTAGCTGATTCTATCAATAGCCGCGTCCAGGTGTTTGATAAAAACGGTAACTTCTTGACTTCCTTCGGTGAAAATGCCCGCGATGCATCAGGTAATCCGGTACCGCCTCCAGCATTAACTGGCCCTCCTTTTGGCAATCCCCTTGACCTCACTCCCGGCAGATTTAACTGGACGGGTGGCACAAGCTACAAAGATGGCAAGCTTTATGTGGGCGATTTCTTCCAAGGTCGCGTCCAAGTGCTAAACGTAGAAGACAGAAAGCAAGTACCTGAACCTGGTTCAGCATTGGGTTTAGCATTACTTGGACTTGGGGCTGCTACCGTCACATTGCGGAAGCGTGGACAACAAAAACCAGTCTTCAGTTTAGATAAAGAACTGCAAAAACAATACTGAGTTCCGATGCTTGCTTGAATAGCATTCACTCATAAGCTAGTTCGTAGCAAGGACTTTAGTCGAATGGCACTAAGAAAAGCTGAAACCTCCTTGCTGGCAGGGTGTGGGAGGTGTGGGAGGACGGGGAAGAAGTCTTACCCCCCACACTCCCCACACTCAAAAAGCAAGTTATATCAGGGCTTTGCGATTAACAAGCGTGCCATTCGACTTTAGTCTTTATTATCTAAGGACTAAAGTGCTTACTACAAAGATCGCTTGATAGAGTACTAGTTAATGAAGAGAAATTTACAGTTTAATCCAAACTAACTTTGACAGCACTAGGTGGGCAACGCTCACCTTACGAACAAGGGAAAAACGAACACAACAAAGCCAACATTATCAAGGTGCTTCCAGGAAATTAATAGTTTATGCAAATTCTGATTTATTCATACAACTATCATCCAGAACCAATTGGTATTGCACCTTTGATGACTGAACTAGCAGAAGGGCTGGTGAAGCGAGGGCATCAAGTGCGGGTAATTACAGGTATGCCTAACTATCCTCAGCGCCAGATTTACGACGGGTATCGAGGTAAGTTATATGTTACTGAACAGAAAAACGGTGTCAAAATTCAGCGTAGTTACCTGCGGATTAAGTCTAAACCTAACCTTGTAGATCGACTACTGCTAGAGTTGAGCTTTGTTTTTACAAGTTTGCCACAAGCACTCAAGGGCGAGCGACCTGATGTAATTCTCTTAACAGTACCACCGCTACTAGTTTGTTTACCTGCAACTTTGATAGGTTGGCTATACAACTGTCCAGTAGTACTGAATGTGCAAGATATCCTCCCGGAAGCTGGTGTGCGTGTTGGGCTAATTAAGAATAAGTTGATGATTAAAGCTCTAGAAGCTTTAGAAAAATTCGCTTATCGAACTGCACATACTATTAGTGTGATAGCCGATGGCTTTGTAGATAATTTAAAAAATAAAGGTGTACCTGCTAATAAAATTGCTTGCATTCCCAATTGGGTGAATTTAAATTTTATCCGCCCGTTACCGAGGGAAAATAACTCTTGGAGAGCTACTCATCAACTCGATGGTAAATTTGTAGTGCTTTATTCAGGTAATATCGCTCTTACACAAGGTTTGGAGACAGTAATAGAAGCAGCAGCCCGTTTACGTCATCTAAAAGAAATTATCTTTGTCGTAGCAGGCGAATCTCAAGCCCTCGAAAGGTTGCAAAAACATTGTCTTGCTTGTGGTGCAGATAACGTTTTACTTTTACCATTGGAAGTGCGAGAAAAACTACCGCAAATGTTAGCTGCCGCAGATGTGGGGTTGATTGTGCAAAAGCGGAATGTGATTTCCTTCAATATGCCTTCTAAAATACCACTGTTGTTAGCCAGTGGTCGCCCTATTGTGGGTTCGGTTCCCGCCCTTGGGACTGCTGCGAAAGCTATCAGACAAAGTGGTGGTGTTATCGTTGAGCCTGAGTCAGCAGATGCTTTGGCTGCGGCGGTGCTAGATTTATATCATCAGCCGGAATTAGCAGCGCAATTAGGACGTAAGGGAAGAAAGTTTGCGGTAGAAAACTATTCCTTTGAGCAAGCGCTAGACCGATATGAAGAGTTATTTGCTGATGCGATCGCCAAAAGAGCAACAAACTTGGATATTTTGCCAGAAATGAGTTCTAAAGAATCACTTGTTGATATTTGAAAATTGGGGACGGGAAAAATGCCTCTGAAATCCTCTTATTCAGATGAGCTTAAGAAAACTGACCAGAGCTTAATCGCCTTACTTAGCGATCGCATATTATTATTAGCATCAGAACAGCCTTCTTTAGATGAACAACTGGCTGATGTCGCTCCCCTACTCGCTCAAGCTGGTATTCCTGAGTCTGTTTGGGCGGATTTAGTAAAGAGTTGTCATGCCAGTCTTACCCCTAAATCTGCCACAAATTATGTCATTCCCCGACAAGTTACCATCGTCGGTGGACACGGCAGGATGGGAAGATTATTTAAAGAGCAACTTTCTTTAGTAGGTCACAATGTTAGCGTTCTCGAATATGATGATTGGGAATACGCAGATAAACTGTTAACTCAGGCAGAATTAGTATTAGTAAGCGTTCCTATTGAATATACGGTTGATGTTATCAAGCGAGCAGCAAAATATCTTGCTCCAACTACAGCTTTGTGTGACATCACAAGTATTAAAACACAGCCTACTCAAGCAATGCTCGAATACCATTGCGGCCCCGTTATGGGTTTACATCCAATGTTTGGGCCAAATATCAAATCGTTTTTGGGACAAAAAGTGGTAGTGTGTCGAGGTCGAAATGATGATTCATTTCAATGGTTATTAGATTTTCTGAAAGGTAAAGGTGGTGAATTAATTGTTTGCACGCCTGAAGAACACGATCAAATAATGGTGATTATTCAAGCAACGCAGCATTTCTGTAGATTTAGCCTTGGTGTTTTCTTAGCACAATCAAGAGTGGAGATAGAGCATAGTTTAACAATGTCAACTCCTAACTATCGTCAAGAAATCGATATTGTGAAACGTTTGTTTTCTCAAAATCCCAATTTATGTGTTGATATTATGCTAGCTACTGAAGAAAGGTGTAATGCTATTAGCTTTTTAGCTAAAACTTACAGCCGATTGGCTAGACTAGTGGCTAGAAAGGATAGAGAGGCATTAATTAAAGAGTTTGAAAATACTCAAAGTTTTTTGGAAGGGAAAATTAACAGTTTTCTCCAACCTTTAAATACAACGGCTCAGATGCACACAAATATTAGCATTTGAGGAATAATTCTATTTGAGGGACGAACCGCAAAGGACGCATAGACACGAAGTTGCTTCCCGAAGGGTAGGACGCAAAGGAAGAAAGAAAATTTTGCACATACTCACAAAGAAATGAGATAAAGAAGAAAAACTATGCTGATAGATATCTTTCATGATATCGTTTGCCCTTGGTGCAGAATTGGGAAAAAACATCTGTTTGATGCAGTGGCACAATGGCAAGAACAAGAAGTAAATATCCGATGGCATCCCTTTCTTCTGGATAATACTGTTCCTGCTGAGGGGTACGAATTTCGAAACTTTATGCAAGATAGAAAGGGCATTAAAGTGGAAGAACTGCAACATCTGTTTGATTATACGCAACGCGCAGGTGAGGCGGCTGGAGTTAAGCTAGATTTTGAAAAAATCCGTTTGGCTGTAAATACTAAGCTTTCTCATCAACTAATTGCATTAGCGCCCGCAAACGTAAAAAATGATGTCGTCGAAGCTATTTATAGAGCTTACTTTGAAGAGGGTTTGAATATTGGAGATATTAACGTTATTGTTGCCATCGGTACAGCATACCAGATGAATGCTACCGAATTAAAGTTGCAATTAAACGATCGTAATGTGGTTGATGCCGTTGTTGCTGAATCGGCATTTGCTCGATTAAATGGCATCAACAGCGTGCCGTTTTTCATCATGAATAATCAAGTCAAGGTAAATGGTTCTCACTCGGTAGAGGCATTCCTTGAAGCTTTGAATAGTACTGCACTTTTAGATATACCTGCAAAAATATGATAGTTGACATCAAGCAAAAAAGTAGATTAATTCATCAACGTGTTTCGGTTACTTTTAACTATGAGGTTTACTTCACCCAAAATTTATTTGAGTTGAAAAACCCCACCTTAGCGCAAGTGGTTACAGCAGATGAGGAGACAAAGCCGAAGAAAATAGTTGCGGTGATAGACGCAGGAATATTAAAGTATCAACCGGAATTGGTGAAGCAATTAGTTGCGTATACCAAGTTTTATGGAGAAGTACTAGCGATCGCAGCCGAACCCATGATAATTTCGGGAGGAGAAGCTGCCAAAAACGATCGCGCTTTAGTAGAGCAAATCCAGCAACTCATTGAAACAGCCGGATTATGTCGCCATTCTTATGTGTTAGCGATCGGGGGCGGGGCGATATTGGATTTGGTAGGATATGCTGCTGCAACTGCTCACCGGGGAATTCGCCTGATTCGAGTTCCGACAACGGTGTTAGCACAAAATGATTCTGGGGTTGGGGTAAAAAACGGCATCAATGCCTTTGGTAAAAAGAACTTCCTTGGCACATTTGCGCCACCTTATGCAGTTATAAATGACTCTGCGTTCTTGACAACATTAGACGATCGCGATTGGCGTTCTGGGATTGCAGAAGCCGTCAAAGTGGCGCTGATTAAGGATGCTAACTTTTTTGATTTTATCCACTCTCACAGCAAAGCCCTTGGGTGGCGAGACATGGATGCTATGCAACAGGTTATCTATCGTTGCGCCCAGTTGCACCTAGAACATATTGCCAATAGCGGCGATCCTTTTGAAATGGGTTCGTCTCGTCCCCTAGATTTTGGACATTGGGCGGCTCATAAACTGGA
Organism: Nostoc sp. UIC 10630; assembly: GCF_010747425.1. Lineage (NCBI taxonomy): Bacteria > Bacillati > Cyanobacteriota > Cyanophyceae > Nostocales > Nostocaceae > Nostoc > Nostoc sp. UIC 10630. Next base: position 14,097 of record NZ_JAAGOG010000104.1, on the reverse strand, counting down.
GCATTTGACAAATTATCGTTTGCGTCATGGCGAAGCCGTTGCGATCGGTATTGCTTTGGATAGCACTTATTCTTATTTAGCAGGATTACTTGATTGTTCAGAATGGCAACGAATATTAAATACTTTATCGGCGTTGGGTTTCACGCTGTATGTGCCAGAACTAGCCCAGAAGTTATCACAACTAGAACATCCTGATTGTTTGTTTCGAGGTTTAACTGAATTCCGCGAACACTTGGGTGGAGAATTGACTTTAACGTTGCTACAAGGGATTGGAAAAGCAATTGAAGTTCATGAGGTAAATTTGTTGTTGTATAGGCAAGCAATATCATTATTGCGGGAATTTTAAGATTGTAGAATTAACCCTTTCAAAGTGGGTAAAAATTATCGTTCTCTTTACTCTGTGTCCTCTGCGCCTCTGTGGTTCGATAAATGAATTTTAAACCGCAGAGGCACAGATAACGCTGAGAAATAACAAGATATTTTACAAGTTATGCTGAAGGGATAGATTGAATTTTAAAAGCATAGATATAATACTAAATTTTAAGACAATATCTTACTTTTGATAGAGGCGGATAAACTCAACCAATATTATTAAAAATAACAATAAATAATTAGTACAAAAAGCGAATAAATTGACACCCAATCTAAAAATTATTCAATGTATTATCTGCTTGATATCTAGTACTCTTAAATAAGAAGCAAAAAGTTTTTAATTACATTTTCCCAAATAATCCGCAGATTGAAATAGCTTGATTTGGATTGATATTGAATCATCTAATTTTTTATCTGCCTATAAATAACTACTAATAATCATTAATAGCTTTTGACTAATCACTCTTACAGAGAAATTACCGATGATTTTTAATTCCCGTTCCTATAAAACCCTTGGCGGCGTAATTGTTTCTCGCTCGATCACCGAAGTGAAGATGGACACTGCCCTCGAAGATATTCTGTTTCATTTAAATTCTCAGCGTGGCGGTTTGCTAAGAAGCAGCTACGAATATCCAGGCAGATATAAAAGATGGGCGATCGGATTTGTCAATCCACCATTGGAATTAACTACACAGGAAAATGCTTTCAATTTGATAGCGTTGAATGAACGCGGTCAAGTACTTCTACCATTGCTATTAGAGTGTTTATCCAACTCAATCCAACTTGAGAAAGTTACCCTAGACAATAACAATATTGTCGGCTTTGTTAAATCTAGTAAGAGATTATTCACTGAAGAAGAACGCAGTAAACAACCTTCAGCATTTACAGTTGTCCGCGAAATTCTACATACTTTCTCTAGCCCAGAAGATGAGCATTTAGGATTGTATGGGGCTTTTGGTTATGACTTAGTTTTTCAGTTTGAACCAATTACCCAACGTCTAGAACGTCCTACAGATCAGCGTGATTTGGTGCTTTATCTCCCTGATGAATTGATAGTTGTTGATTACTATCAACAACGCGCATTTCGTCTACAATATGAGTTTGAAACAGCGCACGGCAATACAAAAAATCTGCCTCGAACAGGTGAGTCTCTTGATTATCGCGGAAAACATCTTACCCCTAATCAAACTGCTGACCATAAAGTAGGCGAATATGCCAAAAAAGTTGAGTCTGCACTCGATTATTTCCGCCGAGGCGATTTATTTGAAGTTGTTCCTAGCCAAAACTTTTTTGAAGGCTATGAAGATGAACCCAGCAAACTATTTGAAACTTTAAAGGATATAAATCCTAGTCCTTATGGGTTTATTTTTAACTTAGGTGGAGAATATCTGATTGGCGCATCTCCAGAAATGTTTGTGCGAGTTGAAGGGAAGCGGGTAGAAACTTGTCCTATTAGTGGCACTATTAGCCGGGGACTAGATGCTCTTGATGATGCGGTGCAAATTCGTCATTTACTCAACTCGCACAAAGATGAAGCTGAGTTGACCATGTGTACTGATGTCGATCGCAATGACAAATCTCGAATATGTGAACCTGGTTCAGTACAAGTGATTGGTCGTCGCCAAATTGAATTATACAGCCATTTAATTCATACAGTAGATCATGTTGAAGGGACACTGCGATCGCAATTTGATGCTTTAGATGCCTTTCTCTCCCACACTTGGGCGGTTACAGTCACCGGCGCACCTAAAAAAGCCGCAATAGATTTTATTGAACAGAATGAACGTAGCGCCCGACGTTGGTATGGTGGCGCAGTCGGTTATTTAAACTTCAATGGGAATTTGAATACTGGCTTAATTCTGCGGACAATTCGATTAAAAGACTGCATCGCCGAAGTCCGAGTTGGTGCGACTGTCCTTTATGACTCCATACCCCAAGCAGAAGAACAAGAAACAATCACCAAAGCTGCTGCTTTATTTGAAACAATTCGCCGTGTTAAGCAAAGCAGTTACAAAATTGATGAATCCAGTTCTCGAAAATCAGCTAAAATCCTCCCTTGTGTGGCAACTGGCAAACGCATCTTACTAATAGATTATGAAGACTCTTTTGTTCATACATTAGCTAATTACATTCGCCAAACTGGTGCAAGCGTCACCACATTACGTCATGGTTTCTCAGAATCGCTATTCGATACAGAACGCCCTGACTTAGTTGTATTATCTCCTGGCCCTGGTAGACCAAGTGATTTTCGGGTTCCCCAGACTGTTGGTGCGCTTCTTCATCGCAAAATTCCCATTTTTGGAGTTTGTCTAGGGCTGCAAGGCATCGTTGAAGCTTTTGATGGACAATTGGGAGTTCTCAACTATCCTCAACATGGGAAATCTTCACGGATTTTCGTTACTGATTCCGATTCTGTTACCTTCAAGAATTTACCAGAATCCTTTACCGTGGGTAGATATCACTCATTATTTGCTCTCCCGCAGTATTTACCGAAAGAACTGAAAGTGACAGCGATTTCTGATGACAACGTAATTATGGGTATTGAACATCAGACACTTCCCATCGCCGCCGTTCAGTTTCATCCAGAATCAATCATGACTTTAGCGGGAGAAGTTGGTCTGGAAATCATTAAAAATGTGGTGCGTGCATATACACACATCGAAGAGTCATTGGTCATTGGTCATTAGTCATTGGTCATTGGTCATTGGTCATTGGTCATTGGTCATTTGTCATTCTCCCTGCCCCCTGCCCCCTGCTCCCTGTTAATAGATTATGACTAACCAAGTTACCGCTTCTCGCCATATTCTTGAAGAGATTGTGTTGCATAAAAGGCAAGAAGTTGCACAGATGCAGCAGGAATTTCCTCTAGCTTCTTTGCAACAGCAATTAATTGCGGCTCCAACTATCCGAAATTTCTTGACTGCTTTGCAAGAAAATCCTCAGCAACCTAGCTTAATTGCCGAGGTAAAAAAGGCATCACCCAGCCGTGGGATTATTCGGGCTGATTTTGACCCAGTTGCGATCGCTCAAGCTTATGAACGAGGTGGTGCAGCTTGTCTATCAGTCCTCACCGATCATAAGTTTTTTCAGGGCAGTTTTGATAATCTGCGTAATGTGCGATCGCACGTTGCATTACCCCTACTGTGCAAAGAATTCATCATTGACCCCTATCAAATCTATCTAGCACGGACAGCAGGCGCAGATGCAGTTTTGTTGATTGCCGCTATCTTATCAGACCAAGAACTGCAAAACTTTCTGCGAGTGATTCATGATTTGGGCATGACTGCACTGGTGGAAGTCCATACTTTGGCTGAACTGGATAGAGTTCTTAAGCTTGACGACTTACATTTAGTAGGAATCAACAATCGCAATCTAGAAGATTTTACGGTTGATTTAGGAATAACCCAGCAACTTTTAGCACAACGTCAGCAATATTTGCAAAGTTTGGATATCACTGTTGTCAGTGAATCTGGACTGTATACACCTGCTGATTTATCTCTTGTCGCTGAAGCTGGTGTACGTGCGGTTTTGGTCGGAGAATCTTTAGTTAAACAAAGCGATGTAGAACAAGCTGTGCTGAGTCTTTTGAGGCTTTCTTAGAATACAGACCTAATCCCCAGCCCCTTCCCTGCAAGGGAAGGGGAGTAAGATTCAAAGCCTCTCTCCTTTTAGGAGAGAGGTTTGGAGAGAGGTCAAAGTGTATTGCATCCAAGCGAGAAGCGCTATATTACTTCAAAAATGAAGCTCTAATACTCGACGACGGAGCTAAAAGACTCGTTAACGGAGCTAAAAGACTCGTTAACGGAGCTAAAAGACTCGTTAACGGAGCTAAAAGACTCGTTAACGGAGATAAAAGCCTCATTAACGGAGCTAAAAGACTCGTTAACGGAGATAAAAGCCTCATTAACGGAGATAAAAGCCTCGTTAACGGAGCTAAAAGACTCGCTGACGGAGCTAAAAGACTCATTAACGGAGCTAAAAGACTCATTAACGGAGCTAAAAGACTCATTAACGGAGATAAAAGACTCGTTGACGGAGATCAAAGACTCAACAACAACAAATATAGCGTGGGTATCGCTAATTCCTAAATGTTGATTTTTCCAGAATTATTAACTAATCATTAACTATTTTTCAAAATGACTTCTATTTCCGACTCTTTTCAAACTTTACGCGATCGCCAACAGTGTGCTTTAATCCCCTTTATCACAGCAGGTGATCCTAACTTAAAAACCACTGCCGAGGCTTTACGTATCTTAGATCGCAACGGTGCTGACTTTATCGAGTTGGGCATTCCCTACTCCGATCCTCTCGCAGATGGGCCTGTAATTCAAGCAGCAGCAACTCGCGCTTTGCAAAAAGGCACGAAATTAGAGCAAGTGCTAGAGATGTTAGAAGCTGTAACTCCCACACTGAAAGCGCCAATAATTCTATTTACTTATTACAATCCCATTTTGCACCGGGGTATTAAGTCATTTTTAGCGCAAATTGCTGCGGCTGGAGTGCAAGGCTTAGTAGTGCCAGATTTACCCTTAGAAGAAGCAGAAGAATTAATCCAGACTGCTGCATCTTTTGGGATTGAGGTCATTTTACTCGTAGCTCCTACCAGTTCTAAAGATAGAATTTTAGCGATCGCTCGTCAATCTCAAGGTTTTATCTACCTGGTAAGTGTTACAGGCGTTACAGGTATCCGCGCTCAAATCCAAGACCGCGTAAAAGATTTAATTACAGATTTGCGAAGCGTCACTGATAAACCCATCGGCGTTGGTTTTGGTATTTCCGGGCCAGAACAAGCGCATCAAGTAAGGGAATGGGGAGCAGATGCGGTGATTGTTGGTAGTGCCTTTGTCAAACGGTTAGCCGAAGGTAGCCCAACCGAAAGATTACAAGCTGTAGAAAAGCTTTGTCGGGAACTGAAAGCAGCAATTACTCCAGTATCCCTGCAAAAACGCTAAGTAAAAAAGCTTTCTCTTCTCTCTGCGTCCTTGGCGTCTTGGCGGTTCGATGGAAGAATAACGAACCGCCAAGACGCCAAGGACGCCAAGAAGGAAATACAAAGCGAATCTTGACTGTAGTGCAAGTTTTCAAAAATATATTTGAACGTAAAAGGATTTTAACCAGTGGTAAGCATACAAGACATCAAGACTGCAACTGTCCAACCAGATTCTTTGGGCAGATTTGGAAGATTTGGCGGTAAATACGTCCCCGAAACCTTAATGCCTGCATTAAGTGAGTTAGAAGCAGCATTTCAAAAATATCGCAACGAGCCGAGTTTCCAAGCAGAACTGCAAAACCTACTGCGCGATTACGTCGGACGACCCAGCCCATTATATTTTGCTGAACGCCTGACAACAAACTACGCTAGACCAGATGGCACGGGGCCACAAATTTATTTAAAGCGTGAGGATTTAAATCATACAGGCGCTCACAAAATTAATAATGCTTTAGCTCAAGTTTTGCTAGCTAAACGCATGGGTAAGCAACGGATTATTGCCGAGACAGGCGCAGGACAACACGGTGTAGCCACTGCAACTGTATGTGCTAGGTTTGGTTTGAAATGCGTGATTTACATGGGTATCCACGATATGGAACGCCAATCGCTGAATGTGTTCCGCATGAAATTAATGGGTGCAGAAGTTCGTCCAGTAGAGGCGGGTACGGGAACTCTCAAAGATGCAACTTCCGAAGCAATTCGGGATTGGGTGACAAATGTGGAAACAACCCATTACATCCTCGGTTCCGTTGCCGGGCCTCATCCTTACCCGATGATTGTCCGTGACTTCCACGCGGTAATTGGTGTAGAAACTCGCGCTCAATCCCAGGATAAATGGGGAGGATTACCAGATATTTTACTGGCTTGTGTGGGTGGAGGTTCCAATGCGATCGGCTTATTCAATGAATTTGTCCATGAATCTTCGGTACGTCTAATTGGAGTGGAAGCGGCGGGTGAAGGTGTAGATACAGAAAAACACGCTGCTACCTTGACAAAGGGAAGAATAGGTGTATTGCATGGTGCAATGAGTTATTTACTGCAAGATGATGATGGTCAAGTCATCGAAGCTCATTCCATAAGTGCCGGATTAGATTATCCCGGCGTTGGCCCAGAGCATAGTTATTTAAAGGATCTTGGTCGCGCTGAATATTACAGTGTGACTGATAAACAGGCGTTAGAAGCATTTCAAAGACTTTCGCAACTAGAGGGAATTATCCCAGCTTTGGAAACTGCTCATGCGATCGCATATCTTGAAACCCTTTGCCCTCAATTAAAAGGCAACCCCCGCATTGTCATCAATTGTTCCGGTAGAGGTGACAAAGATGTACAAACCGTCGCCAAAGTTCTGATTCCTTAATTTGTCATTTGTCATTTGTCCTTCGTAAATGACCAATGACCCATGCCCCATGCAATACGGTTCGGATAAGATCCCCCCGCCTGTGGCGACCCCCTTAAAAAGGGGGTAAACGAGGAAATTAGCCCCCCTTTTTAAGGGGGGTTGGGGGGATCTTCGCAGGGTAAACAAGCTAACCGAACCGTATTGATACCCCATGCCCAATGCCCCATGCCCAATAAATATGATAGCTGTAACTAAAACCTCACTTGACAACATCCCCGTCACTTCTGAGTTCTACAACTGGCCAGCTTTATTACAACAGTTGTTAAATCGGCAATCGTTGACGGTTTCCCAAGCTAAAGATTTGATGCAAGGTTGGCTCACAGATGCCATTCCCCATGTCCTATCAGGAGCGATTTTAACCGCAATTCAAGCTAAAGGCGTATCCGCCGAAGAATTGGTAGGCATGGCCACGGTCTTACAATCCCAATCCCCAGTACCCAGTACCCAGTCGCCAATCCCCCTAATTGACACTTGTGGAACTGGTGGAGATGGCGCTTCAACTTTTAATATCTCGACTGCTGTTGCCTTTGTTGCCGCCGCCGCCGGGGTAAAAGTTGCTAAACATGGCAATCGTTCCGCATCTAGTAAGACCGGTTCGGCTGATGTGCTGGAAGCTTTGGGGATAAATCTCAACGCCACTCCTGAAAAAGTACAAGCCGCAGTGGGTGAAGTTGGAATTACCTTTTTGTTTGCTCCAGGTTGGCATCCTGCGCTCAAAGCGATCGCTAATTTACGAAAAACTTTGAAGGTGCGGACTGTTTTTAACTTACTCGGCCCGCTAGTAAATCCCATGCGACCAACGGGGCAGATTATTGGTGTGAACGATCCGCTTCTACTAGAGGAGATTGTGCAAGCTTTATCCCAATTGGGATGTCAGCAAGCGATCGCAGTTCATGGACGCGAACGTTTAGATGAAGCTGGTTTAGCAGATGTCACCGATTTAGCTGTACTCCAAGATAAAAAGGTGCGTTCTCTAACGCTGAACCCTCAAGAACTTGGTTTGAATTTTGCCCCAACTGCTGCATTGCACGGTGGAGATGTCCAAGAAAATGCCGAAATCTTGAAGGCAGTTCTCCAAGGTAAAGGCACGCAAGCGCAACAGGATGTTGTCGCTTTAAATACAGCCCTGGCACTCCAAGTTGGTGAAGCCATTCATGGGGAAACGGATATTTTAGCCGGTTGCGTCAAAGGTATTGCCCTTGCGAAGGAAATTCTGCAAAGCGGTGCGGCTTGGACAAAACTAGAACAACTTGCTGAATTTTTGCACTAGACGAACCTCTCTCCGTTTCCGGTGTACACACAAGTCGAATTACCCCCCTTAATCCCCCCTTATAAAGGGGGGAAAAAAGAAATCTAGTTCCCTCCCCTTTATAAGGCTACGGTGTACACACAAGTCTTCTAAAGTTGCACCATAAGCTTTTGATCCCCCCAACCCCCCTTTTAAGGGGGGCAAAAAGCTCTCAAAGTCCCCCTTTTTAAGGGGGATTTAGGGGGATCTACGACGATTTTGGTTTTCTAGAAAGATGTGTGTACACCGTAGCCTTTATAAGGGGAGGTTTAGGGTGGGGTAAAACCCTAGTTAATCTAGCTATTTCAGACTTGTGTTTACGCCGTAGCCGTTTCGGAGAGGGGTCAATATATTACACCCAATAACTTACACAAGGAAAAACAGATGATTATTATACTTAAAAATGGTACACCTACTGAGGAAATTACCCGCATCAGCGAAGAACTGAGTGAAACTTGGAAAGTCACGGTAGAAAAAAGCATTGGCACTCATAAAGTTGTCTTAGGGCTAATTGGTGATACCACTAGCATCGATAAATTACAGGTTCAAGAGTACAGCCCTTGGATTGAGCAAGTATTACGAGTGCAACAACCTTTCAAACGGGTAAGCCGAGAATTCCGACATGGAGAAGCCAGCGAGGTTGTCGTACCTACACCCAACGGTGATGTCTATTTCGGCGAACATCATCCAATCGTAGTAGTAGCTGGGCCTTGTTCCGTTGAGAACGAAGCGATGATTGTCGAAACGGCAAAGCGCGTCAAGGCAGCAGGAGCGAAGTTTCTGCGCGGCGGAGCCTACAAACCCCGCACTTCACCTTATGCCTTTCAAGGTTATGGTGAAAGTGCTTTAGATTTATTAGCAGCAGCGCGGGAAGCTACTGGTTTGGGTATTGTCACAGAATTGATGGATGCTGCCGATTTATCAGCAGTGGCGAAAACAGCTGACATCATCCAAATCGGGGCGCGAAATATGCACAACTTTTCGCTGCTGAAAAAGGTAGGCGCTCAAGATAAACCAGTGCTGCTGAAGCGGGGGATGTCTGCCACAATTGACGAGTGGCTGATGGCAGCAGAATATATTTTGGCATCAGGCAATCCAAATGTAATTCTTTGTGAGCGGGGAATCAGAACTTTTGATGGTAAATATGCCCGGAATACTTTAGATTTATCTGTGCTTCCGGTATTGCGATCGCTGACCCATTTACCGATTATGATCGATCCTAGTCATGGTACTGGTAGGTCAGAATATGTGCCATCGATGGCAATGGCTGCGATCGCAGCTGGTACAGATGCCTTGATGATTGAAGTTCACCCCAATCCTGCAAAAGCTTTATCTGACGGGCCGCAATCTCTCACCCCTGATAAATTTGACCGCTTAGTTCAAGAAATGTCAATTATTGGCAAAGTCGTCGATCGCTGGCCTACACCTGCATTTGATAGCATTAATGACAACCGCATTCTCTTCGCATCAAAAGTATCAAACTAGACAGAGTGTAATCTCAGCTAATTTTTTGTGAATGGCTAAACCCGATCAACAGATTTTTTAAACAAAAGAATCCGTTGGTCGGGTTTTCATCAGCACGAAAGACTGATTATTGTAGAGACGACGATTCCTCGCATCTCTTGTCTTAACCATAATGATTTTTATTACTTAGGATAGTTCCGAGTTAAATCAAATTGTATTTAAAATTACAGGTAATGAAAAACTAAATTTATGGGAAATTAATTTCCCCTGCTACCAAGGAGTAATAATGATTTTAAGTCAATATCAACGTGCTGTAGGCGTATTTACTCATCGTCGAGATGCAGAACAGGCGCTACATGAGTTGAGAGATTCTGGCTTGGCGATGGAAAAAGTATCGGTAATTGTCCAGAATGCAGACCGCAATCATCAGATTACCGATGATCAAATTAAAGAGCGCACTGGTGATAAAGCCGACGAAGGTGCAACAGTAGGAGGGCTTTCAGGGGGCGCTGTTGGTGGGTTGACCGGTTTATTAGTAGGTCTTGGTACTTTAGCAATCCCTGGAGTTGGGCCAATAATGCTGGCTGGCGCAGCTGCAACTGCTTTGGTTACAACCCTTGTTGGTGCAAGTATTGGTGCTGCTACTGGCACTTTTGCTGGTGCGCTAGTTGGCTGGGGAATATCAGAAGAACAAGCTAGATCATATAACGAGCGAGTAGAGCATGGACACTATTTCATAATCGTGGATTGTACATCTTTTGAAATTGCTAAAGTAGAGGCAATTCTACACCGTTGGGGTATTGAAGAGTTTGGCATTTACGAGCCTCTAAGTAGTGAAAAATTACCTACAAATTATCTGACCACAACAAATTCCGCTACTACCATTCCTAATAAAAGTGGGATTTTGAGCAAATATGCTATTAGTTGTTTTGATAATATAGATAATGCTAAAGCCGCAATTGACGATATGTATTTTGCAGGATTTTCAGCAAATCAGATTTCCTTAGTTTGCAAAGATTTCTCTCAATTGATTGGCTCAACTGATATTAATTTAAGTGAGCGCTTTGACGCGATGAGGCTAGGAATAGCAGATGATTGGGCACGCTTTTACAACGAGCAAATTGAGCAAGGAAATTATATACTCATTATTAGCGGTACAGACAATGAACTTGAACAGGCTAGCTTTATTGTAGGCAATTATGGAATTCAGGAATTTCAGATTTATGACCCAATGTTAATCCGTTCTTGACAACTAGCACTGGAAATTTTAATAATTTTGTTAGAACAAACAAATATATAGCAATACTTTCAAAATTCTCCAGTCTTGAGCTGTATCTGTTGCAGCTTATAACTTTAGTCGAGAACCAAGTATTTCAAGCGTGTCACAAGAGAAAATACTCTTTATTAATATTCAGCCCGGAAACCGGGCGAATATGTAACAAAGCAATTGTGCAAACTAAATTAATTCATCTAAATTTCTGAAGAGATTTAGATAAAGTAATTAATAGCCTTCTATCGTATAACCAGCAGATTGAACGATCTGTTTAATCGACTCTTCAGAAGCCGCAGCATCTACAGTTACAGTTTTAGCATCAACATTCACATCTACTTTGGCATCAGATTCCATCGTCAAAATAGATTTAGTTATTTTCTTGGCGCACTCATCACCTTTAATATCTGGAACTTTCAATTTAATTGCCATTACTTACCTCAGTTCATCAACTTTTATTTCTATTTCATCAAAATAATAACGGTTGAGACAAGGAATAAACATCTTACTAGAGTCAGGGAATTGAGCATCCCTAGGATAGTAATAAATAATAGCTAGACTTAAATTATTAGTTGTTGGATGGCTAATCCATCTGGTTTTTGGTAGATGCCCTTGTCCAATTTGTTGTGTGAAGAAAGTAACTCTGGCAATTTAGTTGAAAAAGGATAAGATATCGAGCTACCTATTTTTTTTGAGTTCGTGCATACTTCTCACAACCTTTGTTACTAGATTTCTGGGTGTAAATCTGACGCTTTCGGTCAATATTTTATTTCTCATCCCAGGAACAACAACAGTTTTATTTTTCATTAAACCCCGATAACCAATCTTAGCAACGGTTTCCGTGTCCATCATTCTGTTAACATTAGCAATTTTAGAATCTTCCATTGCAGCAGTTTGTTGGAATTCTGATGCTGTTGGGCCAGGACAAAGAACAGTCACGCTAACACCAGTACCCTCTAATTCATTAGCGATCGCTTCTGAAAATGATAAGACATAGGCTTTAGTAGCAAAATAAACTGCCATTAGAGGCCCCGGTTGAAAAGCTGCTGCTGAGGCCACATTTAATATTTTTCCATAGTCTTGCTCGACCATATCCTTGAGAAATAACTTTGTTAAATGAGTCAATGTCACCATATTGACCTGGAGCATTTGCAGTTCAATACTGAGGTCTGTTTCGCTAAATGCTCCATAAGTACCAAAGCCAGCATTGTTAACCAGCACATCAATTTTGATCGATTCTTGCTGGAGTTCTCTAAAAATTTCTTCTGGGGATGTTGGGATAGATAAGTCCTTAGCCAAAATTTTCACAAAAATATCAAACTTTTGCGGAAATTCATTTATGATTTCTGTAAGTTTTTGTTCATTCTTATCCACTAATACCAGATTATAACCATGACGGGCAAAAATTTGGGTTAATTGATAGCCTATCCCACTAGCCGCTCCTGTAATTAGAGCAGTTTTTTTTTGCCGACTTTCAGATGTTTTATTCATGCTAGAAAAATGGCGAATGTGAGTTAATTAATTTAAGTTCTATAAAAATAGCTACAACAATATATAATGTTTGCTGTAGCTATTTTTATGCAGACAATAAATGATGCTATCTACCTGAAACGAGTATGCTTCAATCAAGCATAATAGACACAAATATAAAAATCTGTATCTATATAAACAAGAGCAAAAATATTTAATATGTCATTAATGTCACAACCTAATTCCGTTACTATAACTGATGTGCAAGCAGCACAAGAGCGAATTTTGGGAATTGCCCATCGCACGCCAGTGCTAACTTCTAGAATGGTTAACGATCGCACCAATAGCCAAGTATTATTTAAATGCGAAAACTTTCAACGCACCGGGGCATTTAAATTTAGAGGGGCGTACAATGCCTTAGCGCAACTATCGGTAGCCCAAAAACAAACAGGCGTTATCACCTATTCATCAGGAAATCATGCTCAAGCGATCGCTCTAGCTGGAAAACTCCTCAATATTCCCACCACTATTGTCATGCCTGATGATGCACCCATTGTCAAACAAACTGCTACCCGTGGCTATGGTGCAGAGATAATTTTATACAATCGCCAAGAAACAAACCGAGAAGAATTAGCCCAAAATTTAGCAGATGAGCGCTCTTTGACACTGATTCCCCCTTACGATCATCCCCATGTAGTCGCTGGACAAGGAACAACTGCTTTAGAACTGATCCAAGAAGTTGGTGAATTGGACTTGCTATTAGTTTGTTGTGGCGGTGGCGGATTACTTTCAGGATGTGCGATCGCAGCTAAAGCACTTTTACCCAATTGTAAAGTAATCGGGGTAGAACCAGCACTTGCCGACGATGCTACCCGCTCTTTTCACACCAAAACCCTGCAAACTGTCAAGAATCCTGATACCATCGCCGATGGTGCGCGGACTCCTAGCCTTGGTAAAATTACTTTCCCCTTAGTGCTGCATTACGTCGATGATATGGTGACGGTATCTGAAGAAGCAATTCTTCGCACCATGTTTTTCTTGTGGGAACGTCTGAAAATTGTAGTTGAACCCACCGGAGTACTTGCAGCCGCAGCCTTACTCGAAGGTGTGGTGACAGCACCAGAGTCGAGGATTGGTGTCATCATCAGTGGTGGAAATGTCGATTTAGCGCAAGTTGGTAAATTGTTTTCTGATGAAAAAAATATCTATGTTGACGAGTTTCGACTTCTCTGCGAGACACTACGCGAACGCTCAACTCTCGACCACTCAGTTGGTTGAGCGAAGTCGAAACCAACGGCTATGGTAAATTTATTACCAGAATTCACCTAAATTGTTTTCTGGTGGATTTTGACACTCCCACCTCCCACCCTTTGAAGAAATGGGATTGTCAGGGTGGTAGTTTAATACAGAATTATTGATAGGCTATGACAACAATCCCAGCAAAGATCAAACTTACTGCAATAACTTGGTTGAATGTCAAAGTTTCTTTAAATAGCCAATAGGAAATAAAAGTAACTAAAATAAATCCAATTCCTTGAGATGTTGGTACTACTATAGAAATTGGAAGTTTATCTAGTGCCTTGGCGAATAAAAGTAACCCTATACAGTAAGCAATCAAACCAGCAATAAACCAAGGAGAAGTGATGGTTACAATAAAACTACTAGAATTATTACTTGCTAAACGTGACTGCTTTATTAGAATATTGCCAAGACAATTGCAGAAAGCAGATATAGTAACAATTAACCAAGGTAATTGTGAAAAATGAAGCATTATTAATTTCATAGTTTCAAGAAAATTTTATAACCCAGACACAAAAAATAACCTCTGTTATTCTCTTCAGTAA
>NZ_JAAGOG010000103.1:0-28625 GCF_010747425.1 Nostoc sp. UIC 10630 | reverse complement strand
ACCGATTTTTACAATTATCTATGTCATTTTGGAATCTCCCTTAGTTTTTATTAGTAAATAAGATGCGTTTGCCCTGGGTAATGAGCCGCCTATTTCATTTAATAGTCAAACCGCTAGCCACAATTGAGACCGGAGGTGCTTTTTTAGGGGGATTGCGATTGATGGCAGTAGATGGGACAGTTTTCGATGTCCCGGATACGCCATCGAATGCCAGAGTTTTTGGATATCCAGGAACACGACCAGGAACGCGAGCGGCTTTCCCAAAAGTGCGCCTAGTACTGTTAATTGAAACTGGGACACATTTAATTGTTGATGCACTGATGTGTCCTTACCGGATAGGTGAACGAGTCAGAGTCAAAAAATTACTGCGATCTGTGACAGCAGGAATGTTATTAATGTGGGATGGAGGCTTACATTCCTACGCAATGGTACAAGCAACTCTTGCACAACAATGTAATTATTTGGGACGAGTACCTAAAAATGTCAAATTTCCAGTCGAGAAAGTCCTGGAAAATGACTCTTATCTGTCGTGGATTGCCCCTGACGGTAAATCCAAGAAAAAAGGTAGCATACAAACAATCTCCCACCATCGCTCAATATCTTCATAACGAGTAAAACGATAATCTGCCCAACCTAACTCCTGCATTACTTTGCTTTAAGCCATATTCTACCCATGTTCTTAACCCATAAAAATTCCCAACTTTTCTGGGTGTAATGTCGGGATATTTACTCATTACATACCAAGTAGAGTTACCAGGTAAATTTTCACAGTCTGTAGTAATTTGCCAATACCTATGTTCTCCACGTTTGCCGTGAATTATTTCTCGAATAAACCGATTCTCACTGCTTAAACCAGAGAACACCCTTTTAAACCTTTGCCACTTTAAGTATTGAGTGTACTGCCCTTGAAATAACTCTACAGAATGGTTTGAGCGAATTGCCACTAAATAATTTAACTCAAGTTCATCTAACACTGATATGAAATTCGTCCCGCTCTCTCCATATAAACTATCTGCCAGCACCAAGTTGAATTTGAAACCCATTAACTGTAGTTTTCTGATTAGCATTGCCTCGATTTGGGGCTTGGTAAGATACTTATCTCCTGGCTTTAATTTTTCTCTTGGTTTGTATACTTCAAACAGTAGTGGGAATGTCATTCCACAGAACACACCATAAGCTGTGACTGCCACAACTCCATTTTCTACTTTTCCTAGATTGCCTATATACTGGCGTTTCACATAATCTGTCTTATTGCCTTTCTTTTTATCTCCGGTTTCATCAATAATTAAAATGATTGGTCTACCTTTTAGTACCTCTAAAACTAGTGACAATCGCAAAGCTCTTAACTGTTCTACTTCCCAAGATGATGTAGTTAAGAAATGGTGCAGTCCTTGATAGTTATCTAGCCCGACGATTTTTGCTATTTCAGGTAGACTTTTCCGTTTTTATTCAGAAATACATCCTATATGCAGATACTTAAACGCTTCAAAATTTCTGACATCTGAAAACAGCTTTTTATACCAAAGACAATATTCATCCACAAATTTGACGGTTTCTTTGGGTGGACGAGGCTCTACCATGCTCTGTGTCTTCGTTCTGGGCTTTTTACATCCTTATACTACCGCGGTAGTGACACAACAGGGTTAAGAGCGCAGTTCGTTGTTCAGCACTCTGGCTCAGATCCCGATTGAGTGTAGCCTCATTCCCTTTTAGAGGAGCAATCCAACGGACATGAGCGGTAGAATCAACCCACTCGATGGCCTGATAGCCGTTGAGATCCTTCAAATAAGAGGCTGCATCAACTTCCCGTACTGGTCGAAGAGTACCTCCACTGGCTTCCCACCGCTTCGCCATCCGTTCTAAGGCGAGAATGCGGTTGTCAAGTCGGCTGCTTAACTCAGTTTTGACAGCCGTCGCTTCTTGAGCAATTAAATGGGTAATTTCAGTGTGCTGATATATTAGTAAACTCTGCCAGAGCAACAAAACTACAATTGAAATGATAATGCCAATTGCAACGGGGAGCGATCACCCAATATTGTGTTGATAAAAACGGCTCTTTCTAGTTTGTCGATAAATGAATCTAAAAGGTTTAAACAAACAATATAAGTAGCGTTTGTCACTGTTCCCCGTTTTGTTACACTATGGTTTAGTTTTCCCTAAAAGGCTGATTGAAGCGTCATTGGAGATAAAATTTAAAAGACAGATGGAGAAGTAGCAAAAACTTTTTGGCACTTGCTAGAGATAAAAATTTAGTAATATCCTTAGAGACTTACAAAAAATAAATTATTCAAATAAACGTAGACGCGGAGCGGCTTGCCGCAGGCTACCACAGAGACATAGAGAAGCCAGTGCGTTGGGTGGGTTCCCCAACTTGTTCGCGCAGCGTCTCCGACAGGAGAAGCAACTGTCGCGACACGGAGAAATGAGAGTTTGAGAGATTTTTTTGGTTAGGTGGTTGAGTGTTTTTTTATTTGAAAGTCCCTTAACTGAAGTCAACGCTAAATAACAGGGCTAATCGGTAATTTTACCGTAAAGGACGTTTGCCCATCTCTGCTTTCGACTTCGATTGAACCATTTAAATGCTCTACTACGTTCTTCACCAGCGCCAAACCTAAGCCTGTACCACCTTGTTTCCAGCGATCGCTGCTGGGAACCCGGTAAAACTTTTCAAAAATACGAGGTAGTTCTTTGCTGGGAATTTCAACACCAGAATTACTGACGCATATCTGCACCTGCTCTAACTCGGCTAGAACAGTGAGTGAAATTGTTTCATGAGGAGGAGTGTATTTGCAGGCATTATGCAGAAGCTCTGAGAAAATACGCTGTAAATGAGCAGAATTAGACAATAGCGTTGGTAGATTAGGAGCAAAGTCAAGTTTCAAAGCTAATTGTCTTTGCTCAATGCGTTTTTCAAAAGGCTGGATGATGTAATGGAGCCAATCTTCTAAATTAATTGCATCTGTATTTAAAGGTTCTTTCTCCGTTTCCAAACGTTGCAAATCCAACAAATCATTAATTAGTGTAATACCGCGTTCACATTCAGCCTGCAAGATTTTCAAATGACTGAGAGTTTTGGAACAAGCAGAATTTTGTTGTGAAATATGTCCACAAACGCGCCTTTCTTCAGTCAACTGATGCTCTAGCATATCGGCGGCTAGCCGCATATTAGACAAGGGCGCTCGTAAATCATGAGTTACTGTATTCAAAAAGTCATCCTTCACCTCATTTAGCCGCTTTAGTTCTTCTACCTGTTTTTGGGCTGCTTGGTAAAGGCGTGACTGGTGAATGGCGATCGCGCATTGATTTGCGACCTGTTGCACTACATAAATATCAGAATCTTCTAATATCTTTGATATATCCCAAATAACCCACAAAGTTCCAAAAATTTCATTATTATTAACTATTGGGCTAGCAAACAGTGTATATCTGCCTTGATTTGAACTGGTATTGGGACAGAACTGAACATATTTTCCTTGTCGAAGTTGTTGGTCAATTTCTGAATTGCTACTTGGTGAAATAATTTCAGCTTCACAAACTGGCATAATAGGCATAGCTAGAGAATGAGAAGTGAAAATCTGTGGTTTTGGGTTTAATAGTAATGTGGCGCAGCAAGCTGTTTCTAATTCTAGCGCCAACTCATTTATAGCAGTCTGCAAGATATAGTTTTCATCTAATGAAACTAGTACCTTTTTACTAATCCGGTGCAGCATAGATTCAAACTTCAAGGCTTGCTCAAGCTTTGCTATACGCTCTTGCATTTGATGTCCTAAATTAATATCTGCTTGAAGAATTTGATGAGTAAATTGCTGTGAGTAATTTTTCCGTAGCGATTTTGGCATAGTAATAAGCATTTTGTAATTCGTTAATTAATCAAAGGTTTCCTGAAAGGGTTTGTGAACTAATTGGTAAAGTTAAGTGAACCAAAGGAGATTTGAATACAAGAAACCGTTAATAGCTGCTATCAAACTTCAATTAGGAGTATTTAAACTATAGCAATTCCCATTTAAACTTTTTTTATATTTTAGGCGTTAGTACACTATCTTTAGCTTAGAGAGTGCTGGTAAGCGGACTGAATTGTTGTAAGTAACTTTGAAATGTCAAATGGTTTCTGAAGAAAATAGGTGATACCTAAAGATGAGGCTAATTCCTCTAGCTCGCTGTGTGATGAAATTAGTACAACCGCTAATTTGATTCCATGTAATTGGAGATGTTGGTATACTCTACCTCCTGTTAGCTTTGGCATATGATAATCTAAAAGTAATAAGTCTGGTTGTCTTTCAAATATCTTTTCTAATGCTTCTTTACCATCCTGGGCTTGACTTACCTCCCAACCTTTCTTCTCAAGTATTAAAGTAAGTAGATTCCGATTGTTTTCTTCATCATCTACAACCAATACCCTAGGTTTATCTGAAATTTTAGATTTCATAACTTCTTATTTTGTAATGATATTTTAAATCAAATTATGAAGGTGAGCTAAAGTATAACGCCATTCACTTTGATACTCTTAACAGTAGACAGATTGTAAAACTTATCCAGCCCTGACTATTTGTGACTTCAATAGTGCTTTGAAAATACTCCACCAACTGATGATTTAGCAATTCTTTATGAATATGCACAAAATCAAAGACTTGAAACTCCATGTTTTACAAGGGAATTATTCTATGAAGCCTCACATAGATTTGGTATAACCTTCTTCCATCACTCTTGAAGAAAATAATCGCTGCAAGACTTACAAAACTCCACTTTCCAGGTTTTGGCTAAATTTTTGAATTTTTATTAGAAAATAAAGCTTCAAACCTTGATTTAGTAATAGTTTCAGTTTTATGATTAAATTATTTTTTTCTGAGAATGATGGAAGAGCGATAACCCCGAAAGCTTTTTGGGACAACAGGATTTTTCAATTCACATCAGACGTAACTTTCAATCGTCAGTATTTAAGCTCAACTGACTAACAAATGAAGAGAATTTCTTCGATTAATAGGCGATCGCACCGTGAAACTCCTGTTAATAGTGCTGCATTAATTGACTCAGTTGCATCCAACTGCCCATTGAGAGTAAACCT
Organism: Nostoc sp. UIC 10630; assembly: GCF_010747425.1. Lineage (NCBI taxonomy): Bacteria > Bacillati > Cyanobacteriota > Cyanophyceae > Nostocales > Nostocaceae > Nostoc > Nostoc sp. UIC 10630. Next base: position 23,563 of record NZ_JAAGOG010000103.1, on the reverse strand, counting down.
GAAATCCTGGTTCAGCCTTAGTCCTTGGCTTTGTAATTGCCCAATCACAACTTGTTGTGTGACTTCCATTAGGTTTAGTTCAGGTTCCAGATGATGGCGATTTTGTAAAATCCATCGGCAGACATCTGGATCTTCTTCTGCTAACTGGTAAACTGCTTGTAACAGTGCCATTCTAATATAACTAGGGCTAGGTAGAGCCGCTAGAAACTTCTTGAGCGATCGAATTGCTTCTAAGTTCTGAGTTTTGAATACATTGACAGCTACTCCTTGAAATGCATCATAATTTGGAAAGGTTTTAAACACATCTAAAACTCCTTCACCAGAGCTATAAATTGGATATATGAGACTTTTAGCTCTAGTGCAACTCGTACAGGCACGTAACGAAACCTCCTGTGACGAATTAGAGTTTAGTGGGGTTGCTTTGGAGATAGAAGATTGATGGAACACAAAATTGCAAGACTGATGAATGAATGAATGAATAAATAAACCAACCAGTTCAACCGCGCAACTGACTGTTGTTCTGCGATTGGTTAGGTGGCTACTTTGAAGTTAAATCTAAAGTGTGAAAATTTTGTGACAGTGGAGCGAATCTGCACTTAATTCTGCCAACTCATCATTGCGCGAATTTCAGCAATTAAAGCCGGTATTTTGAACGGTTTGGTAATGATCCCTGCGATGCCTAACTCTGCCAACATCTGGTGTTCCGCAGAGCTTGCTTTTGCAGTCAGCATAATCACTGGGATCGATTGTGTCATCAGATTCTCCTGTAATCGCCTAAAGGTGGCAGGCCCATCGAGATCGGGCATCATTACGTCTAGCAAAATTAGGTCGGGTAGTTCTGTGGCTGCAATGCTCAATCCCTCTGCGCCAGAAGCTGCCGTCAAAACTTCCCACCCAGCCGCCGCTTCCAAGCTAAACTGAATGATTCTTCGCGCCCCGTCTTCGTCATCAATTAGCAGAATCCGTTTTGGCATAGCTCTGTTAGTGTTCTGCTATCAAAGGTAACGTAAAGTAAAAGCAACTTCCCTGTTTTAAAGCACTTTCTGCCCAAATATGACCGCCATGCTGTTGCACAATATTACGACAGATGGCTAATCCTAAGCCTGTCCCACCTTTTTTGCGCGAATCAGAAGCATCAACCTGCTGGAATCGCTCAAAGATACTCTCTAGCTGATTCATAGGGATGCCCCGTCCTTGATCGCGCACACTGATGAGGATATAGGGAGTGTAATGTAGGGTATCAAGTGACGGAGCCATTGGATGACGGAAATAAAAATGTTCTCCTTCTTTGCTCCCTCCGTTCGCACAGTCTCTTTGCTCGGAAAAGTTTTGATGCCTGGATTCGACTGCACCAATAGAAGAAGCCGTCCCTTGAAATTCTGTCTGCTTCTCTGCTTTGCAAATCTCAGCAGTCAGCCAAATCGTGCTGTTATTGGGGGAAAACTTGATCGCGTTACTCAAAAGATTAGTAAGTACCTGAAGGATGCGATCGCCATCAATTTCTAGGATGACAGATAAAACCTCGACGGACAGAGTAATGCCTGCCTGATTTGCTGCTAACTGCATAAAATCTACTGCCCGACGCATTAATTCTGCCAAATTCCAAGATTGATATTCCAATCTAATTTTGCCGAACTCCAAGCGTTCCAAATCTAAGATATCGTTCACCAGACGAGTGAGACGGTCAGTTTCTGTTGCAGCAATTTGTAACGTTTCTTGACCTCGTTTTGATTCTGGTTGAATTAACCCTGTTGATAGCAGTTCTAGTGCGCCACTAATAGAAGTCAACGGGGTACGCAATTCGTGACTAACAATCGAAATAAACTCAGCTTTCATCCGCTCTAGTTTATAACGTTCTGTAATATCTTCACCAATACTAATAGTACCAATAGGCTGCCCTTTCGCATTTCGCAGTAATGTATTGCTCCAGGCAATCATCCGCTCCTCACCTAGTTTAGTTACAATCGAGTTTTGATAATGTGGATGGAAGTTTTTTTCTAACACTTCCTCAAAGCAAAGCCGTACTGGATATTTTTGACTTTGTGGTAGGAAATAATCAAACCAGTATTTACCTAAAACTTCCTCTGGTGTATATCCGGTTAGTTGTAGGAAAAAAGGATTGATGTAATCTACATTGCCATTTTGGTCTAAACCGACAACAATCAGTTCTACGTTGTTAAGAAGCGAGTGCCAACGCCGATCGGATTCTTGGAGAATCGCTTCGGCTTGCTTGCGATCGCTAATATCTCGTCCTTCTGCAATCAGCAATTCAATCTGACTTGCCTCATCTAAAACTGGTTTAACGGAGAAATCAAATGTAGCGTAGCTTCCATCTGAACTTTGCACAGTGATCTCAGAACGATAAAATTTACCAGAAGCAGCTTGAGCGATCGCTGTTTTCGCAATCTCTTGAGTTTGGGCTGAAGCTGCCCAAGACGGAAATTCCCAAAGTGGGCGACCAATTACTGCTTCACGCTTAACATGAGCAAAATCCAGGGGTGCTTGATTTATCTCTAGTAGAGTATCATCTACTGTCAGTAGACCAATGAATTGAAAGGTTTGTTCAAAGATGGCGCGAAACTTCTGCTCACTCTTGAACAATGCCATCTCAGATCGTTTGCGATCGCTAATCTCAATTACAATTAATCCTACTCCAACTATTTGAGTGCTACTGTTGCTCCATATAATTGGAAAGTACGAAGATAACCAATACCGCATGACTCCAACTTGGCTAGGCACTGGAGCTACAATTTCTAAGTTGAGAATAGGCTGTCCTGTGATTAAAACTTGCTCTAAAAGGGGATTAATGGTAGAAGCCAGTTCTGGCAATATTTCTGTTGTCGTCTTCCCAAGGTGAGCCTCTACAGAACAGCCATTAATGTTTGCCAGGGATTCATTAATTTGGACAAATCGCATTTCTCGGTCGTGAATACATAACCCGATCGCTGCTAAAGATGCTCCGTTGAAAAAACTATTCAAAAAATCATTACTGCGTTGCAACTCTACCGTGCGTTCTGCCACCCGTTGTTCTAGTTCGGCGTTAAGTTGCCTGATTTGTATTTCTGTCTGTTTGCGTTCAGTAATATCTCTTGTAACTGCTAGCACGTAAGGCATTGCTTCATCTGGAGTTAGCAACGGAACTGCACGAGACTCTAACCAACGACGAGTGCCTTTGAGTCCAGTAATTTCAAACTCGAATGCGCCTATCTCTCCTTGTGCTACCTTTTGTAGAAATTCCAAAAATGCCTGTTGTTGAGTAGGTTCAATTAGTGGATAAATGCACTGTCCAAATACCTGATCTAAATTATCCGCTTCAATCATCGCCAGACCAGCAGGATTCATATTCTGTAAAATGCCATCTGTGGTGATTACTTTGACGCATTCGGGTTCAGCTTCAAAAATAGCCCGAAGTTTCTGTTCGCTCTGCATTAAGGCAGTTTCTGTTCGCTTACGCTCGTCGATATTTATTATTGTTCCAGTCATCCGCACTGGCTGGCCAATTTTGTTATAAAAAGTTTGTCCTCTACCTTCAACCCAATGAACACTGCCATCTGCCCAGATAATGCGGTATTCATGCTCATAAATACTATGTTCTAAAATTGCTTTTTGAACAGCCTGGTTCACTCCTTGGCGATCGTGAGGATGCATACAGGCATCAAATGTTTCATAACGACCATCAAATGTACCGCGAACGAACCCAAATAGCTTTTCATGTTCTGGAGTCCAAGTGATTTCTCCTGTCACTAGATTCCAATTCCACATACCCATTTCGGCAGCTTGCATGGCGAGTTGCAGTTGTTCTTTGCTTTCTTGTAAACGGCGATTGTTGAGCCGCTCAATTTGGTATTTTGCATTCTTCTGTTCTGAGATCAGGTAACTGATGAGAAACGCAACTAATACAGACAGACTTAATCGGATAAAATTGCCTTGGTCAGCAATTGCTAACGAATGGATTGGCTCTAAAAAGAAGTAGCTGACTGATAGGATAAAAAGAACTGTTGCTAGTAATCCTGGTTTCATGCCGCCATACCAGGCGCTAATAGCTATTGCAGCATAAAAGAAGGTGAAAGAAATAGATAATAGTAATGGCTGGAATAGCTGCGTTAAAACAGTCGCTGCAAAAACAGACAAAACTGCAACAGCATAGAGGTTTATCTGAAACCACATTCGCTCCAACATTACTGATTAGCCCCCCAAAGTCCGTAGTTTTTTCAAAACATTTGCATGTTCTAATCGACGTATCACCCGCGCTACCAATTCTGCGGCTCGAATCGGTTTACTGACATAATCATCTGCACCTGCCATAAACACCCGTTGTATCGTTTCATCATCTGTATTGGCAGAAATCATTAGAATCGGTAAGTCTCCCCAATGTAGATCGTTGCGAATTAGTTGGCAAAGGTCGATGCCGTTAATTTTTGGGATTTCGATGTCCAGCATCAGCAAATCTGGTCGTACCTTGTCTAAAGTTTGCCAAAACTGTTGACAATCACTCAATAATGTAATCTGAAAACCCCAAGGCTGTAACATGACTCGTAGAATATCTAATAGTTGGGCATCGTCATCCACAATCATTAACCGTGATCGCTGGGATAGCAAAAGCTTCTGAGGTAGAATACTATGATTTATTTTTTCATTGGATAACTCTGTCTTAGGTGATGATTGCTCTAATGCTTGCCGCAAACTAAATGTTAATTCAGCTAACTGTGCTTTCTGCTTTTGATCGAGGTTATCTATTGCATTAAAAAGTTCTTCAATTTCAAAAGATAGCTCCGACACACCATCTAAACCAAACAAACCTAATGAACCCTTAAGGGTATGGGCTTCTTGTTTTGCCTGCTGTTGTTATTCTTCAGTTAGAGTTTCGGTTTGTAAGGCAGAAACTGCCTGTTCAATCACACACAAGCGATTGAGATATTGTCCGCTATATTGCTCCCAAAACTGACTAATGCCCGAAACAACATCTTGCTGTTGAATTTGTTGATTGGGAGTAGACTGTTCAGATTGCCTCTGTATATCCTCTGTTTGTTTGTTATTCTTTTGGTCTTTTGCCTCTTTGCTTATCTGCGCTTCTTTCAACCGATATCCCAAACCATAAACGGTTTCAATGCAATCTTCAATGCCAAACTCTTTAAGCCTTTTGCGCAACCCTTTGATTTGTGCTCGAACTGCGTTTTCGGTTGGAATGTCCTCTAAAGCCCAAAGATGTTCAATTAACGTTCCGTGGCTGAAAATTCGCTCTTGATGACGCAAAAAAAGTTCTAGCAGTTTGTATTCCTTTGAACTGAGGTGGAATGGCTGCCCTTGATAACTAACTTGACACTTAATAGGGTTTAGTTGCAGTTGCTCCCACTCTAAAATGGGCGCTCTTTCACCATTCATTCTTCGTAATAATGCCCGAACCCGTGCTAGTAATTCATCTAAATCAAAAGGTTTAACTATATAGTCATCTGCTCCAGCATCTAGCCCTGCTACCCGATTGTTACTAGCATCCGTTGCCGTCATTAAAAGAATAGGGGTATTGTGGTTCAGTGATTGTGAGCGATAACTGCCTTCACGTCGTAAGCGTTGGCAAAAGCTAATTCCATCCAGCCTTGGGAGCATTATATCTAGCAAAATTATGTCGTATTCAAATACCTCTACTAAGTTCCATCCGGCTTGCCCATCCACTACCATCTCAACTAAGTAGTTTTGAGAACTTAAAGACTGTTTTAAGATATCAGCAAGCGGTTCATCATCTTCAATAAGTAAAACTCTCATAGGACAGTTTGAAACACTAGAAATTTAGCAAATGCTCTTATTTAAATAATTCCACTAACCAAAGTACTGTAACCCACATTCTGCACCTAAAACTGGCACACAAAGGAAGCAGTAAGTAAATCAAGAATATTGGTAAAAATTGAGACAAGAAAAACACAGAAGTAAAGTTAATAGCCAGAATCAGGGTAGAAGTCAAAAAATAAATAAAATTAGCACTCTATAAGCTTCCATCATGAAAAGCTAAAAATAGTTGATAGGATATAGTGTGAAAATGAATTCACCCTTGAGCATTGAAGTAAAAAACCTAAATCACCTGGGGATAATAGCAGGCATTATTGATGAAATAGGGTTGGTAGACCAAATAAATAAAATACTTGGACAGCACCCGCAGTCCAAAGTGAGTGCGGGTCAGGCGGTCAAAGCAATGGTACTAAACGGGTTAGGTTTTGTATCAGGAACATTATATATGTTTCCTAAATACATGGATAGTTATGCCTGTGAACACTTGTTAGGAGAAGGAGTATTACCAGAACATTTAAATGACGACAGATTAGGAAGAGTATTAGACCAATTATATTTAAAAGGATTAAGTGGAATCTTCACTTTGATAGCGTTAGCAGCAGTAAAAAAATATGGAGTGGATTTATCATCGCTACACTTAGATTCTTCTTCCTTGCACCTACACGGAGAATATAAAACTGGCTTACCCGCAGTAGCGTTTGAAAAAAATGCTTTCACAGAGAATGAAGATAAGATTCTAGAGTTAGCACCACAACCAATAAATATAACCTATGGTTATTCAAGAGATCATAGACCAGACTTAAAACAATTTATTATCGAGTTAATTTGTAGCAGTGATGGGGATATTCCTATCTTTTTAAAAGCAGCTTCAGGAAATCAATCAGATACAAAAACTTTTGCGAAAACTCTCGTGAATTTTCGAGAAAATATTGATATAGATGCGTTAATGGTAGCAGACAGCGCATTATATAGTGCCGAAAATCTGAATTTGATGAAAAACCTCAAATGGTTATGCAGAGTACCATTAACAGTAGGGTTAGCCAAGCAAATACTATTAGAAATAGACTCCCAAGATTTAATCCAAAGTGAAATAACAGGTTATTCATATATAGTCAAGTCTAGTAACTATGCTGGTATCGAGCAAAGATGGCTGATAGTTGAAAGTCAAGAACGGAAAAAAGCAGATTCTAAACAACTGATGCGCCGTGTTCAGCAAGCTCAAACAAATGCTTATCAAAAACTCACGAAATTATGTAATGAGGAGTTTGCTTGTCATCGAGATGCCAAAAAAGCTGCATTACATCTATCAGAGCAATTAAAATATCATCGTTTGACTGAGATTGAAATATCTAAAAAACAGTTAAATTCAGAGATTAAAAGCAAAAATAACTCTCAGACTAATTGGAAATGTTGCTATCAGATTTCAGCGCAGCTAGAACAGGATAAAGAGGCAATCGAAAAAGAAAATCGCGCTTCGGGAAATTTTATTTTAGCAACTAATGTTATTCATGAATCCCAACTGACTCACTCAGACATGATTAAAGAATATAAAGCTCAACAATCATGTGAGAGAGGATTTGCGTTTCTCAAAGACCCTTTATTCTTGACAGACAGCATATTTCTCAAATCACCGGAGCGCATTGAAGCATTATCTATGATTATGGGTTTATGTTTGTTGGTTTATACTTTAGGTCAAAGACAGTTACGTGAAAGTTTATTAGCTCAAAATCAAAAACTAAAAAACCAGTTAGGTAAACTCACATACCGCCCCACTCTCAGATGGATGTTTCAATGTTTTCAAGGTATTCATTTATTAATTATTAATGGGGTGTCACAAATATCAAATCTCTCTAATGAAAGATTCTTGATATTACAATTTTTCCCTAATGCTTGTCGTCGCTACTATTTATTAGTTTGATTGTTCTTTTACTCCAGCTTTCCTCTTATCATTTTTTTTGAGTTACTTATTCTATTTCCAGTAACTCTATTTTTTCATGCAGTATTTTTTATCACTATCCATTTGTTTCTCAACTCCAGTTTGATTTTTAACTTTCCATCCCTCATGACTTTGGTTTTTAATCAAAAACTAGCTCCTAAAATTCCTGCCATTTCTTTTGTGACAGTTTTAGGTGCGGAATGCGGGTTTTATCGGCGCTTGCGATCGCGCTTGGGTGCCCCAAAAGCCATCACCGCTACTGCCCACAAATTAGCACGCTTATTTTACCAAATATGGGCAACCACAGGACAATATTTAGACCCTGATATAGACTACTACCAGCAAAAATACCAAGAACAAGTTCTTAAAAGTCTCAGGAACAAAGCTAATGCTCTCGGTCTTGAACTTGTGCCAATTTCTCCATCTACGCTAAATACTTCATCCTCTCTAAACCATGCTACATAAGCTTTACGCAAAGTGTTTCTTCAGAGAAGGGTATATCGGTTCGATACCAAATATCATACAAATCCGAATAAAGAGATTGAAATGGGAAACCTAAGCGTATCAGCTCGAAAATCATGTAGTGATGAATCAGATTAGCGGCGATCGCCCCATTTTATTTGAACCCAATCCTCAACGCAATGATGACTTTAGTTTGTCACAGATGGTTGATCTGATTGCTGATATCTTCGGCATTCAGATCCAGCCACAGCATCAAGATACATTCAAGAAAAATCTTTTGACTCGCCTCCGGGCGCTGGGATTATCCTCACTCAATGATTACTACCAGCTTTTGCTGGCAACAAATCAATTAATTCCCAGCGCGACAGAGTGGCAAGAACTAATTTGTTTACTCACTGTCCCTGAAACTTATTTTTTTCGGGATCAGGGGCAGATATCGCTGCTCAAAAATCAGCTACTCCCAGAGTTCATCAAGCGAAAACGGGAGATTAGCTTAACTCAGTGCAACGCTGCCAATGGAGGATTTTATCGACCGGCATTACGGCTTTGGAGTGCTGGGTGTTCGACTGGTGAAGAAGCTTATTCACTTGCCATTCTGGTGAAGGAACTGATTCCCGACTATCAAGGATGGGACATTCTGATTTTAGGCACAGATATTAATCAATCTGCAATCGCCCTAGCTCAACAAGGAATTTACAGCGATTGGTCTTTTCGAGCAAGCACTCCAGAGATTAAAAGTCGCTACTTTCGATCGCACAAAAAAGGTTGGAAAATCGATCCGGCGATTCAAGCAATGGTAACGTTTCAACCTGGAAACCTGATGCAGGATAGCTACCCAGCTTACGCGTCCAACATTCACGATTTGGATTTGATTATTTGCCGCAATGTATTTATTTATTTTGACTTCAAGGCGATCGCACAAGTTATAGACAAATTTTACTGCTCTCTGGCACCGGGAGGGTTTCTGCTCACAGGTCACACAGAATTACATGGACAAAAAACTGAACCGTTTCAAATCAAAAATTTTCCGCAATCTGCGGTTTATCAGAGGCATAGCTCACTCGACGAGAAGAGTAAAGCCTTACATCTTCTAACCCCTGCCCCCAAACTTGAGAGCAGAGAAACCGAAATTTCTAAACCTTTTCTCCCCAGCTTAGGAACGGGTTTCGATGTCAGCATAAACACTCAACAAACCCTTTTAGATGCAGCCAAGGAATCGCTAACTCAAGAAGCTTATACCGATGTCATTCAAATAGCAAAACAACTGATTACTCTTACACCCCAACAGTTTCAGGCATATTGTTTGATGGCAGAAGCTTACGCGAATTTTGGCGATTACTCCCAGGCGAATCAGGCGTGTCAGCAAGCACTCCAGATTAACTCATTGGCAATTGAACCCTATCATTTGTTGGCTCAAATTGCCGAAGAGCAAGGAGATCATAAAAATGCAAAATTATTCTTAAAACGTATTATTTATCTTGCTCCCACTTCTGTTACTGCTCACCTGGAATTGGGTTCTATATATGAACGTGAAGGAAATGTAAAACAGGCTCAAAAAATCTGGCGATCGCTTCTAGAAATTTTGGAAAATCTACCCCAAGACCAAGCGATCGATGACAGTAGCCAAAAAAACACTGCTGAATTAAAAACACATGTCCTTGGGCAATTAGGAATGGAGACAAATAACAAATAACTGATATCTAATCATTTAAACCACTGCTAAAGAGTAACAAATGCTTAACAATTTCAAACTTAGAGAACAAATATTTTTGGGATTCTCACTCCCCGTCACCTTGCTGCTTGGCTTAAGCGGCATGATTTTTGTAGTGGGTAATCAAACGTCCCAAACGTTTAAAGAGGTAGGACGCGCTCAGGAGGTGATCATTGGAACAGACGACATGATTTTGAGAACATCGATGATGGCTCGTCAAGTACGGGGCTATCTCCTGGTTCAGAATAATAATCCTCTGCAAGAATTTGAGAAGCAGAAACAGCTCTATGACAAGGCGGTAGAAACTACAAAATCTTTCATTGATGACCCAGAGCAGAAAAAAGTTTTTGACCGGATGCTCAAACTGGGAAATGAGTATGATGACCTGTGCAAGGAAACCTTTCGTCTAGTTGAGCAAGGCAAGCTAAAAGATGCAACAACCTTATACTTGCAAGAATCGAAAACGGTTGTTGGAGAGCTAGATCAACTGAATACAGAATTTAATCAGCGTGAGAAAGAAATTTTAGCGCACTTGACTGAAACCACAGCGAATTCAATGCGCTATCTAATATTTGGCTCAGTGATTGTTGGTCTGTTAGGGCTAATTTTTTCAAGTGCAGCCGCTTCTCTGATTTGGGCAAGAGTGACCAAAACCGTGAATCGTTCGGTGGATGCGATCGCCAGTTCGACCTCAGAAATTGCCGCCGCCGTTGAGCAACAAGAGCGAACTGCTACTGAGCAAGCAACAGCTGTGAGCCAGACTACTGCCACTATGAATGAATTGGGGATTTCCTGCCGTCAGTCTGTAGAACAAGCGGACGTTGCGGCGATCAGCGCTCAACAAGTGTCTAATCTGGCATCCTCTGGCACGAAGGACGTAGCGCATACCTTAGAACACATGGCATTTCTTAAACAAAAGGTTGAGCAGATTGCGGAAGGAATTAAGAGATTGGGTGAACAAGCAGAACAAATTGGTAGCATTTCTACTTTAGTCGGAGATATTGCCAATCAGACCAATATGTTAGCCCTGAATGCGGCTGTAGAAGCGGTGCGGGCTGGAGAACAGGGCAAAGGATTTACTGTTGTGTCTAGTGAAATCCGCAAATTGGCGGATCAAAGCAAGCAGTCTGCTGAGAAAATTCGGGTGCTAGTGAGTCAGATTCAAGCTGCGATTAAAGCCACTGCCACTGTAACCGATGAAGGGACAAAGCAAGTAGAGCAAGGAGTCAAAACGGCTAAAGGAACAGATGAAACCTTTGCTGGCGTGGCTGATGCGATCAATAGTGTTTTCCTCAATAGTCAGCAAATTTCCCTAACTGCCAAGCAACAAGCCGTTGCGGTTCAGCAAGTAATTCAGGTGATGGACAACCTCAAAGTTGGAGCTGATCAAACGGCTTCTGGCATTGGTCAAACTAGGGTGGAAACAAAACAACTCAATGAGGTCGCGCTCAATCTCAAGGCTGTGGTTTAGCGCTACCAGCCGATGTCCCCCTGATTACTCCAGAATTTAAAATCAATATCGCTATGAATCATCAATCCTATTTAATGTTTAACCTGAATCGCTCACACTATGGCATTCCGGCTACAGCCGTGCAAGAAATCTTCTTTCTGCCAGAAGTGACAGCGATCGCAGAAACTCCTGAGACAATTTTAGGCGTGATTAATCTGCGCGGGAAGTTTCTCCCCGTGATGGATTTATATCAACGTTTAGAACAAACACGTCCCCCTTTTCAATTGACTGACAGCATGATTGTGCTGGAATGGGAGACTCAACGAATTGGAATTATCGTTAGTCAGGTAGATAGTGTGCAAGAGATCGCCCCCGATCAGATCGCTGCAAATATCTGTGGTGAGTCAAAAGAGAGTTTGCCGGATGGATTGGTAACTGGCATTGCCAACGTTGAGGAGGGCATCGTTACATTGCTTAATCCTGAGCTATTGGTGCAATATGCCTTTATAGAGACTGCTTTCAATCCAAATTCTGATTTTCACAACGGCTCAGACACACCAAAACACCCCTCTGATTCAGCCTTAAATCAGGGCTTATACGATCATTTCGATTCCCAGGAGCGACAGGTTTTTCGAGAGCGAACTGAAAGTCTGCGGTGTGCGATCGCTGACGAGGATTCGGCGTGGCTCTTGCCTCTAGCGGTTGTAGGGTTGGGGGGTGAGTACTTTGGGTTTAGTTTGGAAATGGTGCATGAGTTTACCGAGATTCACAAGATTACTCCGATTCCCTGCTGTCCGCCGCACATTGTTGGCAACATCAATTTACGGGGTGAAATTATCACCTTAATTAACATCAATGATGTAGTTAATCTGCCGATGAAGGGAGTGCGATCGCCTACGGGTACATCCCATCAGCAAGCGGTTGTCGTGCGCCTGGAGCAACGAGTGGCGGGGATTGCCGTCGATGATATTTTTGATGTGACGTATATTCATCCCTCCCAAATGACCCCGGCTCCAATTGCCCTGCATTCTGCCAAAGACGACTATCTCCAGGGGGTCGCACCTTACCGCGATCGGATGATGAGCATCATCAATTTGTTTAAACTGCTGACTTCAGAAGTGTTGGTTGTCAATGAAGAGGTCTAATACTAATTCGTAATTCGTAATTAAGAAGGTTTTACTTAGTCTGGGTTTCAGAGTTTGTAATTGTTTCATTATTTTCGTGAAATGGTCTAATATGCAATATAATTTCAAGCTCGGTCGAGTTGTTACCTTTGGGTTTGGTTCGGTATTTGTAGTCATGGTTGTGATTGGCATTGTCTCCAAGCTCACGACCAACAAGTTAGTAGAGTCCAATGGCTGGGTCAGCCACACTTACCAGGTTGAGGGACATCTAGAAAATATTAGCAAGCTACTAGCCGATGCCGAAACTGGACAGCGTGGCTTTATCTTAACCCAAAAGGCCAACTATTTGGAGCCTTACAACGCATCCGTTGCCAATTTTGAGAAAATCTTTGATGAGGTCAGCAAGCTGATTCAGGACAACCCGGAACAAGTGACACGGCTGAATCAGGTCAAGCAACTGGCAAAAGACAAAATGGCAGAACTTACTGAAACTATTGATTTGACACAGCAGGGAAAACGCCAGGAAGCCATGACTATCATCCTTTCCAATAAAGGCAAGCAGATCATGGATGAGATTCGGAGCAAACTAGCAGAGATGACGCAGATCGAGGATCGCTTGCTGGCAGACAGGCAACAGATAGCGCAGCAGACAGCATTCATGGCAGACTTGGTTTCCTTGGGAGGAACCACGATCGCAATCCTATTTGGCTCATTTGTATTGTTCTTCATTGCCAGGGAAATTGTGCGACCGATTATGCAGGTTGCCAACGCGATCGCCTCCTCATCCAATGAAATTGCGGCTACGGTTGAGCAGCAAGAGCGCACAGCCAATCAACAGGCAACCTCGGTCAGCGAAACCACCACCACAATGGATGAACTCAGCGCTTCTGCCCAACAGTCTGCCCAGCAAGCCGCGACTGCTTTCACCAGCGCTCAACAGGTTTTAAATTTGGCCGATCAAGGTAATCAAACGATTAGTCGCTCTCTGGAAGGGATGTCTGCCTTAAGTAATAGAGTCAGTACGGTAGCAGACCAAATGTTGCGCCTGAATGAACAAACCAAGCAAATTGGTAGTATTTCCGGGTTGGTGAGTGACTTAGCAAATCAGACTAATATGCTAGCGCTAAATGCAGCAGTAGAGGCAGTCCGAGCCGGGGAACAGGGCAAAGGGTTTGCAGTCGTCGCCGCCGAAATTCGCAAACTTGCAGATCAAAGTAAGCGATCGGCTGAAAAAATTAATGGGCTGGTGAATGACATTCAATCCGCCATCAACTCAACCATTGTGATGACAGATGAAAGCACAAAAACTGCTGAACAGGGGGCGGTAATGACTAAGCAGACGGTGGAAGTATTTAGTAATGTCACCGATGCCGTCAACGGTATGGTGTTGAATATTCAACAAATCTCCCTCAACGCCAATCAGCAAGCAACAGCTGTGCAGCAAATCTTACAGGCAATGAATGCCCTCAATAGCTCTGCCAGAGAAACAGCCAGTGGCATCAGTCAGACTCGCGTTAGCACTCATCAACTTAATGATGCAGCCTCCAAATTACAGAGTGTTGTGTAATTTTTCCTTGATGCAAAAGTCCGATCGCAAAGATTACAAATGATAGAAATATTGGAAAATCCTTGAACTCATTCATTCACAAAAGATAACAAGATGGAAAGTAAGCGAAATTGGAAACTGAGATACTGGATTATGAGCAGCTATGCGGTTCCCATTCTGGCATTGGTAATTTCTGCGGGGCTGATATTCATTAATATCAACCTGGTGAGTCAGCGAGCGCAGGATTTAGTTTCTTCCTATAACGTTAATTCAGCGATTAATGCCCTTGCCACGAATGTACAGAGCGGTTCTAAATCAGTTCGAGGCTATTTGTTAGAAAAAAATCAGACATCCTTCGACGAATACCAAAAATCTCAAAGAAGCTTCAATGAGCTTTTGTCAAAGCTAATGTCACTTGCCAGAACAGAGCAAGAGCAACAGTCATTAACCAGGCTAGAGGGGCTGCTGAATAATTTAATGGTTGTCGAGGATGATTTGATTGGCAAAGTGAATCAAAGCAAGGTTCAGGAAGCTATTGAAACCTGGAGTAACGAAAATGCCCGCAGTATGGTTGATCGTCTGACAAGTGCGATCAATGAAATTCAGCACCGAGAAGACCAGAATGTGATCGTGGCTGCCAAGCAACAGCAAGCAGCGCTTGATAGGCTCAAGCTCACAATTCTGTCCGCGACTGGACTTTCCTTGCTGTTGTCGGTTTTGACTGGCATCTGGATAATTAGCCGCACTGCTCGACGGATAAATGAATCAGCCAGTGCGATCGCCACCTCGACCGCTGAAATTGCCGCCACAATCGAGCAACAAGAACGCACTGCCAACCAACAGGCAGTCTCGGTCAGCGAAACCACCACTACAATGGACGAACTCAGCGCCTCTGCTCAACAGTCTGCCCAGCAAGCATCCACTGCCTCAACCAGCGCTCAACAGGTCTTAAATTTGGCAGATCAAGGCAATCAATCACTGAACCGCACCCTGGAAGGAATGGCAGCCTTGAGCCACAGAGTCAGTGCAGTAGCAGACCAAATGCTGCGCCTGAACGAACAAACAAAGCAAATTGGCAGTATTTCCGGGTTGGTAAGTGACCTAGCAAATCAAACCAATATGCTAGCGCTAAATGCAGCAGTAGAGGCAGTCCGCGCGGGGGAACAGGGCAAGGGCTTTGCAGTCGTCGCCGCCGAAATTCGCAAACTGGCAGACCAAAGCAAGAAATCAGCTGAAAAAATTAATGTGCTGGTCAATGATATTCAATCCGCCATCAACTCAACCGTTGTGATGACAGATGAAAGTACAAAAACTGCTGAACAGGGGGCGGCAATAACTAAGCAGACGGTGGAGGTCTTTACCAGTGTTACCGAGTCCGTCAACCGGATGGTGTTGAATATTCAGCAAATCTCGCTAAATGCTAGCCAGCAATCCACTGCGGTTCAGCAAATTTTACAGGCAATGAATGCACTCAATAACTCTGCTAGAGAAACAGCCATCGGCATCAGTCAGACTCGCGTTAGCACTCACCAACTCAATGATGCAGCCTACAAACTACAGAGTGTTGTGTAATCTTCCCTTGATGCAACGAAGAGGCAGGGGGCAGGGAGCAGGGAGCAGGGGGAAATGACCCCATCAAGAACTGCTGTGAAGCCTACTGTTACACACAAATTTTTTAGAGTTACTGCGTAGTTAATTTTTGCAGGTCGATGCAATAAAGGTGCAGATCAAGAGACTTGTGTGTATACCGTAGCTTTAAGCATGGGGTCAATCTAAAATCCAAAATTGTGTAATAGCAATATCTGGAAATCCTTGAACTCGTTCACTCACAGAACATAACAAGATGGAAAGCAAGCGAAACTGGAGACTAAGATACTGGATTATTGGCGGCTATGCTGTTTCCGTGCTGGCATTGTTAATTTCTGCTGGAGCAACAATCATCAATATCAACACGGTGAACCACCGATCAGAAAATTTACTGTCTTCTTATGAGGTCAATTCAGCAATTGATGATTTTGCTGTTAGTGTGCAAAGTGGTTCTAAATCAACCCGGGGCTATTTATTAGAAAAAAATCAGCAATCCCCTGAGAACTACCAAAAGACACGAAAGAACTCCAGGGACTTTTTAGCAAAACTGATCGCACTTGCCAGATCGCAACAGGAGCTACAATCTTTAACCAAATTGGAAGAACTGCTGAATAAACTGCTTGCTTTTCAAGACATCCTGATTGAAAAGGTGGATGAGGGCAAAGTCAAAGAAGCCATTGAAACCTGGAGCAAGGGAAATGCCCGTGCTCTAGTTCAGGATGTCGTAGACATGATTGAAGAAATGCAGCAGCGAGAAGATCAGATTTTTGCAACCACCGCGAAACAGCAGCAAGAGGCGCTCAATGCCCTCAAGTTCACGGTGATGCTAGCAAGTGGACTCTCCCTAAAGATTAGCACCTTGGTAAGGGACATTCAATCTGCCATCAGCATGACTGTCGTTGTCACCCATGAAGGCACTAAAACTGTAGAAGAAGGGACGCGAGTTGCCCAGGAAACGTCAGAATCCTTTGCTGGTGTAGAAGGTGCAGTGAATAACATTGTCATCAACAGTCAACAGATTTCACTCAATATTAACCAGCAACCGATCGCCATTCAGCAAATTGTCTCTGCCATGAATGACTTGAATATTGCTGCGCGTGAAACTGCCAGTGGCATTAGCCAGATCCGCTTTGGTACTCAACAACTAAACGAGTCAGCGCAAGCATTCAAGGCAATTATTTAGTCGCTCAACCCCTAACTACTTAAAACTATGATGATCGATGATGAAGAACTGAGAGACGTTTTCAAAGTAGCCAGCGAAGAACACCTGCAAAATCTGGATGATGGATTGCTGCATCTGGAAAACCATCCCGACGATTTGGCTGTCCTGGAAGCCTTGATGCGAGAGGCGCATTCCCTAAAAGGCGATGCCAATATGCTGGGAGTAAAAGATGTAGGCACTCTGGCACATCAAATTGAGCATATTTTGACTCAACTCAAGCAACAAGAAAACCCTGCATCCTCGTTGGGCAATGCTACAACAGACTCACCCTATGAACGCCTTGCTCATGCGATCGCTGCTATCCGCAAACTCGTTCATGAAGCCGTCACCGGAGAACCTGCCAGGGTTGATACCTTTTCTGTTCTGGCAGAATTGATGGGAGCGCAGCCAGGAAAAAGGGAAGATAATCCAAGTCAAGAACCAGAAGTCAACAGTATTGAAGTCACAATCACAGTAAAAAACAATACTTTTGATAGTAATCAAGAGCCAAAGGAAAACGGAGCAATCCAAAATCGTTCGACTGAGCGACTTGTGCCGAGCATCTCGACTTCTCTGCGAGACGCTACGCGAACGCTCGATGGAACCAGAGCCGAGGTAAGCCGAAGTCCAAAATCCCTCACCAATAGCTACCGCATCGAAACCATCCGCGTTGGCACTCGCCATCTGGATACGTTGATGACGCAAGCAGGGGAGTTAACTGTAACCAAAATTCGGATTGCTCATCGACTGAGAGAAATTGAAGCGATCGCTAATCTGTGGGAAGAATGGAACCGAGATTTGTTCACTAATCGGTTTGCGTTCAGCCGAGAGCAACAGGGTAACGTCGCCTTCCAACGTCTGGAAACCTTTCATCATCACTCTGAAGAACGATTAGAGCAATTGGGTCATTTGGTGAAAACCCTGCGGAGTTCCCTTTCGGAAGACACAACCCGACTGGAACAACTAAGTGGCGATCTAGAAGAGGGTATTCGTACCCTGCGATTGCTGCCCTTTGCAACGATTTTCAACCTCTTCCCCCGGATGGTACGCGATCTGGCGCAGCAGCAGGGAAAATTGGTGGAGTTGATCCTCGAAGGCAAAGATACCCTTGCCGACAAACGCCTGTTGGAAGAAATGAAAGATCCGCTAATGCACATCCTGCGAAATGCGATCGATCACGGAATTGAGCCACCACAGGAACGGGAACGGCTAGGAAAATCCACAACGGCAACAATTCGGCTCAGGGCTTACCAGACTCCCACTAACATTGTGCTGGAAATCAGTGATGATGGACGGGGGCTTAACCTGGATAAAATCAAACAAATAGCGGTGAAGCGGGGCATTTGCGGGGAGGAAGAATCGGCAGCAATGACTCCCAGCCAGATCCAGGCGTTGATCTTCGCACCGGGGTTTTCAACAGCTCCCCAAGTTACAGAAGTATCAGGACGGGGTGTGGGGCTGGATGTAGTGCAAACCAATGTCGAGAAATTGAAAGGTACGATTGAGGTGGAATCGTTTCCCGGACTGGGATGCACACTGCGCGTCAATCTCGGTATCACCTTAGCAACTGCCCATGTCTTGATTGTGCAAGTGAATCAAATGCCCTACGCCATCCCAGTGGAGTTTGTACAAACTGCTTGCTTGATCAAATCAGAAGAGATTTTCCCCTTGGAGGGACGCGACACGATAATTCGGGATAGCAAACCCATTTCGGTTGTGCAATTGGCTGATCTATTAGAATTGCCGCCGATGCCATCTGAATTAACTCAAGAAACGGCACTTTCCTGTATTATTCTCCAGGTTGGGCAAGCACAACTGGGTATAGTGGTGGATACCTTAGTGGATGAGCAAGATGTACTGATTAAACCCCAAAGTCAGTTACTTAAACGAGTCCGCAATGTTTCTGGAGCAACAATTTTAGGCACTGGAGATGTGTGTATGGTGCTGAATCCCCAGGATTTGGTCAAGTCAGCCCGATCACGATCGCAGTCCATCTCTTCTACCCAAACTCGTCAACTTGCGCCTACAAAACCAACCGTCTTATTAGTGGAAGATTCTATTGCCACACGCACTCAAGAAAAGCGGATTTTAGAAACCGCAGGTTATCAAGTGATTACTGCTGTGGATGGTTTGGATGGATTGAACAAGCTGCGATCGCACACCGTTGATGCCGTTGTTAGCGATGTGCAAATGCCGAATCTCGATGGCTTGGGGTTAACTGCCAAAATCCGCCAATATCAAGAATATAGCGAACTTCCAATTATCCTGGTTACTTCCCTTGCCAGCGATGAAGATAAACGTCGGGGTGCGGAAGCCGGAGCCAATGCCTACATTATCAAAGGCAGCTTTAATCAAGAAGCCTTGCTGTCAGCCCTCAAACGGTTAGTGTAGAGGTTTTCGGATTGAATGAAGAATAATTTTATCGTAAAATCTCAACTTACTGTCAATTGATGAAAAACTCTGCCCCGATTCGCGTCTTTCTGGTGGAGGATTCCCTCGTCGCCTTAACCATCCTCAAGCGGATTCTGGCGAGTTCCCTGGAAGTAGATGTGGTGGGAACTGCTCCCAACGGCGTGGAAGCATTGGAGCGAATTCCAGCCGCACAGCCCCAGGTAATCTGCACCGATCTACACATGCCCAAAATGGATGGACTGGAACTCACCCGCCGGATTATGACAGACTATCCCCGTCCTATTCTGGTAATCAGCACCTCCGTCAACACCCAAGAAGATTCCCGCAATGTTTTTAAACTGCTGCAAGCGGGTGCTTTAGATGTTTTTCCCAAACCCAACATTGACTCACTTTCAGACTATGAACACATCAAGCACGAATTAATCAACCGGATCAAAGTTCTGGCAGGGGTTACAGTCTTTACTCGCCACACTTCCCGAACTGCGACGGTAGAACCTAGAACGCATCCTGTTAGCCCTAAAAAAAAGCCAGAACCATTTAGCCCAAAACCTGTCAGTAACTCGCAATTCTCCATTCGTAATTCCCCATCCCTGCCCAAAATCGTGGCGATCGGAGCCTCCACAGGCGGCCCCCAGGCATTGTACGCGATCTTAAAACAACTGCCTGCCAACTTTCCCGTACCCATTCTGTGCGTCCAACATATCAGCGAAGGATTTCTGCAAGGACTGGTAGATTGGCTGGCAGCAGAATGTTTCCTGCGCGTGACGATCGCCCAACCGGGAGAATTTCCCAAACCGGGTACTGTCTACTTCGCTCCCGAACGACAACACCTGCAACTCGACACTCAAGGGCGATTAAGCACCATCAGCACCCCTGCCGTTTCCGGGCATCGTCCCTCCGTCACAGCTTTGTTTCAAGCCGTTGCCACCTGCTACCCGCGATCGGCGGTTGGTATTTTGCTGACTGGCATGGGACGCGATGGTGCAGATGGGTTACAAGCGATCGCCCAAGCCGGAGGCACTACCATTGCCCAGGATGAACAAACGTGCGTTGTCTTTGGGATGCCCAAAGAAGCGATCGCTCTGGGAGCCGCCCAACATATTTTGGCGATCGGCGAAATTGCTCCTATGCTATTGAATCGAATCTGCTACATCAACTCTAGACATTCTTAGACATGCTTTCGTCCATTTGACGTTTTATCGTCTGTGTAATATCTGTAATCAGGAGCTAATAAATTTTCGTACAGCTTCGCGCAATTGTTCAGCATCAAAAGGTTTGATTAGATATTCTGTTGCACCCGCCAGATGACCCTTCACCCGGTCGAAGGGGGAATCTTGAGAAGTTACCATAATCACAGGCAAATGCTGAAATTGCGGCAGGCTTCGCACTGTGCGGCAAAACTCCAACCCGTTTACATCCGGCATCTGCACATCCAATAGCAAGACTGAAATCCGTTGATGATAAATGATCGACAGAGCATCAAGTGCGTTAGCGGCTGTTATTACTTGATAGCCCGGTTCTAACGCTCGTTTAATCATTTGATGAATCACAGGGCTATCATCAAGCGCGAGAACAATCGGTGAGCTTGTCGTACCATTTGACATACTTTACAGTCGATGAGTCAATCATCGTTGGCGTTTACCCTAGCATTCCCAAAGAAAGACTTGAATAACTGATATTTTGATAATTTTATACACACTTCAAGTCCTTTTAACCAGAGGCTCAACCGGAATTTGAATCAAGAACTCGCTGCCTTTCCCAAGTTCTGAGGAGCATTTTAAAATGCCACCATGTTTTTCAACCACAATTTGGTAGCTGATGGACAGTCCTAGCCCGGTTCCCTTGCCGATGGGTTTGGTGGTGAAGAATGGATTGAAGAGTTTTTGCTGGGTTGTTTCTGTCATCCCAGAACCGTTATCTCGAATCCGAATCACTACACTATCTGCGTGGGAAACTTGAGATAGATCGGAACTACCCGATTTTTCTCTACTAATCAGTTCTGTTTGAATGGTAATGATCGGATTAGGCGTTTCATCTAAGGCATCGATCGCATTACCCAAAAGATTCATAAATACTTGATTCAATTGCCCCGCATAACAATCAACAGGTGGTAAATTTTCGTATGCTTTAATCACTTGAATCTCAAACTTGGCACTGGTTAATTTCAAGCGACTCTTCAAAATCAACAACGTGTTTTCAATCCCTTCATGGATATCCACAGGTTTCATCTCGGCTTCATCCAGACGCGAGAAGTTCCGCAAAGATAAGACAATTTGCCGAATTCGTTCTGCACCCATTCGCATGGACGACAATAGATTAGGCAAATCTTGTGTTAAAAAATCAAAGTCGATGTCCTCCATCTTTTCCTGAATAGCACCAGTTGCATTGGGATAACTTCCCTGATAAAGACGCAATAGTTCCAGTAAATCCCGAACATAGTCGGTTGCATAAGCAATATTACCGTTAATAAAGTTGACCGGGTTATTGATTTCGTGGGCAACTCCGGCTACCAATTGTCCCAGGCTCGACATCTTCTCTTGCTGTATCAGTTGCATTTGAGTTTGCTGTAACTGACTCAGGGCGTTCCCTAGATAGGTGGCTTGAGTTTGAGCGGCAAAGGCGGTTGCTCGTGTTTGGGCAAGCAGTTCTGCTTGATCGAGAGCGATCGCTACTTGATCGGTGACAGCTTTGAGTAACCGAACTTCGCTATCAGTCCATTGGCGCGAACCACGACAGTGATGGCAAATAATAGCACCCAATTGACTAGAATGGGTTCTCAGTGGCAGCAACAGCATTGAGGTGACTGCCAGTTGATGCAGCAGGGCGCGATCCTCCAAGGTGAGTGCTTCTGAGGTAGTAGAAACATCCTCAATTCGTAGCATATCTAGGTTTAAGATAGTTTCTGCTAGAACGGAGCCATGCCCAAGAGGAAGTTCTCCTAGCGCCATCTGGATCTCTGGGTTAGTCGCTTCGTGAGTCACCATAAAGTTGAACTGATCTTTGTTGGGCAGACACCACACAAAGTCACAACGATCGACTTGCAACAGAGTATGAATCTCATTTACTGCCGTTTGTAGAATCGTGTCCAGATCCAGAGAATTACGGATTTGATTTGCCAGATTAAACAGAATTGAATCTTGTTGACCAACCAATTCCTGAGTAATCAATTGCTGCTTTAGTTGTTTGATTTCCGGGATCATTTGACGCAGCTTTGTGGTGTTGCGTTTTAGCTCCAATTGCGCTATTACTTGGTGGCTGAGTGTCTGTAATCCTTTCTGCTGTTTCTGGCTCAGATTGCGCGGTTCAAAGTCCATGACGCAGAGTGTACCCAGGACACAACCGCCAGCCGTTACCAGAGGGACTCCGGCATAAAACCGGATATTGGGAGCATTTATAACGAAGGGATTGGTGGCAAAGTGGGGTTCGGCCAGAGTATCTGGAATCACAAAGACATCTGATTGGCAAATGGTGTGGTTACAAAACGCCAGGTCTCGGCGAATTTCTGTTAATGTGATTCCGACTTTAGACTTAACCCACTGGCGATCGGCTCCGATAAAACCCACCAACGCCATTGGAGTTTGGCACAGATCGGCTGCCAGTGCCGTCAATTCATCCAATGCCTGATTGGGTGCCGTATCCAAACCCTGAAACTGATATACTGCTTTAAGTCGTGTCAGTTCGTTGGTGCAGGGCATCGTTGTGCAGGAGAGCATGGAATCAATTAATAATTTAGGAATTTTCATAGTTTTTTTAATTAAGGTGCGAGCGCTAATGTAACAGTGAAACAGGTACATTTGTAATCACTACTTTAAGTTTTTCTAAAGCTTTAGATTTGATAAGTGGTTATTTTGTAGCAATACAAATTATGAATGCAAGCTTAAGTATAACGCCGTTCACTTCGATACGGTTAATGGCAAGCAGATTGTAAAACTTATCCAGCCCTGACTGCTTGTGACTTCAATTGTGCCTTGGAGATATTGCACCAGCTTTTTCACCAAAGCTAATCCTAATCCTGTATCAGTATTTTGTACCTTGCGGGGGGACAAAATTGTTTAGAATGCTTATATTGCAAAGAGTGTAGCATTTTGTGGTAAAAGAAAAAGAGCCTTCATTTGCAACAAGGTCTATTTAATGATAATGTTACCAGAATTCTACGAAACAAACCTCAAGCGAGAATTGGGACGTGCAGAATATTTATTACTAAAAATTCTGATTAATTTATTACAATCAATAAAAACTGTTAGCATTGAAGCACTGGCTACTGCTTTACCTATCCCTATATTTTTTGAAAGTAGAAGAAAGAAAATTCAAAGATTTTTGTCTTTAAATTACATAAATATTGAAGAAATTTGG
>NZ_JAAGOG010000386.1:0-2820 GCF_010747425.1 Nostoc sp. UIC 10630 | reverse complement strand
GGCAAGATCCGCGCCTATACAGATCAGGTGTTGCAGTCTTTTGCTAAATCTTATGGTATTTCACTATATCAATATAAGGAGCTGTTCGAGATTGCACCAACACATTGTCCAGTGCGTCCTTGTCCCTTGCACCCTGACTGATCGTCATACAAGCGATCGCTCCAGCCTCACTCACATTCATACTTCCCAAGATTCCAGTTTTGACCCTTCCGCGTCCTCTAGCCCGGCATGACGCATGAGAGAGCTTCCCAAAAACCATTACCATAATTGCGGTGCAGCAAGTGAACAATCTCATAGGCTACTACGTACTCCAAGACTGACAATGGCGCGTCAACCAACTGCCAGTTAATGTGAATCACGCCATCTTTCCCACAAGTTCCCCAAGTTCGCTTCTCTTGAGACAGTTTGACTCCTGGGGTGTATACTCCTAGCTTACAGGCGTACAACTTTACTAGATTCTGTACATCTTGGTTTATGCGATCACACTTTCAGTTAATCAATCCTTGCTCAATCGCAACGTGTTGTCATAGATACCCCTCTTCTGTCACTCTCCGAAAACATTTGCCATTCCTGAATTCTAGAGCTTCCATATAGCAAGCGATCGCGCGATTTTTTTCTAATAACAAATACAAGACCAATTTTTTTCTAATAGTATAGCTTGTATTGATTACCTCATAAGGCTTCTAGCGATCGCCCTACCGGAAAGTGACAGAAGAGGGATATAACAGTAAGTGAGGTAAAAAATTTATGTCAAATCAAATCATGCAATTTGTTCAAGATAACGAACTGTTCTCTCAAATGTCTGCTGAAGAAGCTGCTACCCTTAGTGGTGGTGGACCCGCAGCCGGTGCCTACGCAGGCATCTACGCAGTAGGCGGCGGGCTTTTCGGCAGTGCAGTCGCACAAGCTGGGATATTGGCGGCTTCACTTAACCCCACCATCGGGTAAGCTTGTTTCTATAAATTGAGGTCAAGAATGCGCCCTTGTTCGGTTCCAAGAAATTGGATCAGATACTCACTGCTTAAAAGTGAGTGAGGTGGGCGCGTTTTTTAGACATCTTGTGGCAATAAACAGTTTCTTCCTTAACTGTGTCTTCTCCCACCCATCTATAAGAAATTAAGTTTTTCGGCAATTTCTTAAGGCTAAGGAAGTGAAGAATTACCTTTCTTTCTGGTCAAGAGCGGACTCCATACTTATTCTGCACGTCTATCAATTTTTATTGCTAGATTGAGAACATTTTGTATTAAGTATTCGTTCAATACAATTGATTAGGCTTCGCTTAGAACGATTCACTATTAAGTTATAAGTAGACAAGAAATTTTGACTATTAACGAACATAAAACTTGGATATTTACCTTGATGTTATCTGTGCTTCCTAGGGATGTGTGTACATTTAGCTATGAAAAAATGCCACTTCACTCTTGATCCTGATTAATTGAGAAAATACAATATGCTGCAAATTATCGATCTCGAAAATAAGAAACTGTTTAGCGCAATCTCTACTGAAGAATCCACTACCATTAGTGGCGGTGGGCCGCAATCAGCTGCCTTAGCAAGCATCATTGCAATAGGTGGTGGCATTTTTAACAATGCAATTGTACAAGCTGCGATATTTGCGATCGCACTTAACCCCACCATCCCATAAGCTTGTTTAACTAAAACCTAATCACCGAAACTGGCTTTCGCTTCTGCTCTGGCGTGACCTCCAGATAACGCTGCAACGTCCCCAAGTCGCTGTGACCAGAGATTTATTGAATAGTTCTCAAAGGTATCCCGGCGCTGGACATCTGAGTGAGAGCAGTTCGTCTAAACGAATGGGTGCTGACTCCCTCTACCCCAATGCGTTTGCAGGCATCCGTAAAATTTTGTCTGCCATGAATCGGGTTAGACGTTCAGTTACACCGCGCATACCTGGGAACATTGCCCCCGTTTGGGGTTGGTATTCGGTCAATTCAGATCATGCTTGTTGGCTGTTGTGCCTTCCATGTTCCACACCCAGTCACCACAAGAGAGGGATGGGGTAGGGTGGCCGCCGAGTGCTAGTGTGACGAATACTATTGAGTAGAAATGAAAACAGACACGAATTCAAGAATTATGTCTAAACATTTAATCTGAAAGACTTGATTGTTCTAGCTTAATCATCAAATTGAGTATAGCCTTTAATAGTTTATTGGCTATTTAGCTAATAAACTAACTTTAATCAATATTTCTACTTTGTGTCAGTATATTGTATTGATATACTCAGTTTTCATTATTGCCTACCTGAGTATAAACGGAGAAATTTTTCAAAGACTTATATCTGAATATAAGGTCTAAATCGTTTATTTATCAAACTGGAATCTGAAGAATTATTAAAAATAATTAAGAGTAGTTAGGTTTGATAGTCTTCACTCTAAGAAGATTTCATTCATATCAGTTATCTAATTGATTTGATATGAAAATCAAATAGATAAACTTCAATTTCAACTTGATAAATCATTGAGTTAAAGTATGGAATCATCTCAACACAAACAGTTTAATTATGCCAATATTCAAACGTCCTCCTGTCTCCCAAAGCAATAAAACTGTTAATGGTCAGCATTTATCCATTCATGGGTTAAAAGTCTTGTATGAACCAAAGTCAGTACGCTCTCTAGCCTCCAATGCAGCAATGATTCTAATCAGTGCTGCATTGCTAAGTTGGTCTTTCCGCTTCATGAAAGCTCAACTAACAACTGTAAATAGCGTTGATGCAGTTATGAACGGTATGCTAACAGATATACGGGCACAACAAGAAGGTGTGATTTCAAAAGTTACAGTCAAAACTGGTCAGTCTATAAG
>NZ_JAAGOG010000102.1:0-28658 GCF_010747425.1 Nostoc sp. UIC 10630 | reverse complement strand
TAGCAAGTATCTCCAGATTGTTATTTTAATACAGCCTTTCCATTCTATGTCTTAGACAACAGAAGTCTAAGACATAGAATGGAAAGGCTGTATTAAAATAACAATCTGGAGATACTTGCTATGTCTCGTCGCTGTGAACTAACTGGTAAGAAGGCAAATAACGCTTTTGCTGTTTCCCACTCCCACCGTCGCACAAAACGCCTTCAGCACGCCAATCTGCAAAGCAAGCGTGTTTGGTGGGCAGGCGGAAATCGTTGGGTAAAATTAAAGCTGTCTACCAAAGCAATTAAAACCCTAGAAGTCAAAGGGTTAGAAGCAATGGCGAAAGAAGCTGGTATTAATCTCAATCATTACTAAGTAACCTGGTATTTGATAACCTGAGACTATGTACGGGAGACAGGATAAGCGGCTTTGGCCGCTGTTCATCCTGGTTCCCTACCAAAATCAGACTGAAGTTAGTGTTAGGCGGCTCATTACCCAAAATTAATTCTGAATTACGAATTATCCCTGTTGTATCTGCTTTTGTACCCAAAGACGAAAAGCTTTGAATGTTGCATTTCTGCCTTCGGTTATAGTTTGCTCAAGATATTGAGTAATCGCTTCACCTAGTTTAAATTGAGGAAAATTTAGGCTTTGCTGAGACTCTACATAATGCTCATTTTCTAGAACATTAATTTGGAGCTTTCCTTCGTTAAAACGCCAAAGCTCAGGTACTTTTAATGCTTCATAAATATTAGGATGAGTGCGAGAAGTAATGTCAACTTCTATAGCTAAATCTGGAGGGGGGTCTACTGTTAAATCTAGACGCTTCTTCCCACGAATCTTAGATTCATTTTTTATATAGAAACACTGGTCAGGTTCTATACCTTGAGCCATTACTTGGTTTTTGAAAGTTGTAGAACCAAGACTGATGAACTCAGTATTTAGCTCTTCCAGAAGCGCTTTGACTAAATCGCCAATAATTTCTTTATCATATTCATGTTCTGGCAGTGGTGCCATAATCTCCAGTATTCCCCTGTCATAAGCAATTCGTGCTACACGGTGTTCCCCTAAATCCTCTAGAATTGTTTCCAATTCCTGCCAGGTTACATCTCGCAGTAACACTCTTTGTCCTGGTGGAACATGGATGCGCTTTAATTCCAACAACATCATCTCCACTCCCAGTAGCTTATATCTAAATTTAGCTTACTCTACTAATTCATTGCGACAATTTTTGCTTGTATCGAATTGTCGAATGCTTACACGCCGCAGCTTGTTGTCGGATATCACCCAACTCCTCATAGAAGCGTCAGCAGGGGAGCATAGTTTAAAGAAAAAACCTCTGGGGACTCCAGAGGTTTTAGTTCCTGATTTAGTTTCTATTGGTTACTACAATTTGTCCTCAGTCATTTCCAGATAGAGAAGGAAATTATTTAATTTGAAAGGACTTAAGGGTAAGCACACTTTCTATAAGTATCTAAATATACTAAGCCAAAAACTAATGAATGATCTTGCAAAAATATTTCTTGAACCAGAGGAAACTGTCAACTTTTTCAAAAATTTAGTAAAACCTGTCTTTAGCTAGAGCAAATTAGTCGTAAATACGTCTAGAAATGCTTTTTTGCCAAACTAGAATATTTTCATACTATAGATAGAGATATATATCATATATATGGCAGATAGTAAGGGATGTAGTTTTCCTACTATGGGCAGATGTAGACTTAATATAAACTCATAAAAATCCTGTATTTTTTAGAAACCAATGAGTTAGGTATCTTGCCATTTGTTCCGATAATAAATTTTAAATGAGCAATTTTTATTAAAGCGGAAACTCTATGTTAAACTCTTACTTTTTTTATTCCGATGATTTGTAATATTTTAGTAAAACTATTATCAAGTTTTGATAAATATTTTTTATTTTCTATGAAAGCTATTTACTAGATGTAAGATTATCTTTAAATAAGGAATAGTAGATTAAGATAAAGATTGGGTAACTGTCACTTCGGCGTTGCAATTTTCTTCGAATTAGGTTCAAATTTAGGACTATCTACTGATGAGAAAGCCACTAGTTTTAGATAGTCTAAGAAGTAGATTCTTATTCATACCTGACCTTGAATGTTTTTCGCTTCCCATTAACGAAACAAGATCCAATTTTTTGTTGGTAATCAAAACTTAACCTACTTAAATATTAGTAGGTTAAGCTATAAACCGTATTGTAAAACTCAGTAAAATCATCAATATAAGGGCTACCCGAAGCCTTGAAAGTGTTTACCTATTACCATCAACTAGGGGTAATGGTCTTAACCAATACCATTATTGCACCGGGCTTCAGGAAAATCTGTCAAGTTTTAGCGGCTAACAAGTGATTGGTTTAATTGTTTGAAGTATTTTTATTCCAAGTGAAGACCATTAACGTCCAATTTTAATTTATTAAAACCTGAATCAAGACAGTAATATCGCTCCTAAATCATCAGAATATTAGGGGTATATATACCTGTCGCTATTTGCACACCACGTCAATATTTAATTAACCTTCTAGGCTCAATTAATTTGCAGTTGTAAATCCTGGTATCTCAGGACTAAAAACAGTTGCAAAAGACACGTTTGCCCACGTTTGATACTTGGTAAAAACTGATAAAAATTATGTCAGAAAATTTCAGTCAAGAGAAAGCTTTTGAATGCTATGACATGCATGAGAGTAAGTTCTTAACACCTTTCCAACGGAAGGCACTGCTGAAAAACCTGCAAGCTAATTTACAACCAGAATATCGTCGGCGGATTGAAATTATGTTACTTGCTGATAAAGGTAAATCTCAAAGCCAAATCTGTGAAATCTTAAGTTGTTCTCAGGAAATGGCACGGTACTGGATTGGTTTAGCAGAGGCAGGTTTAGCACATAAATGGAATGAGCGACCGATAGGTAGACCAAAAACTGTTAACGATCAATATATTGAACGCTTGAAAGAATTGGTAAGTAATAGTCCGCGTGAATATGGTTACGCATTTAGCTGTTGGACAGCACAATGGTTAAGTAAACATTTAGCAAATGAATTTGGCATTGCAATTACCGATCGCCATGTTAATCGGCTGCTAAAAAAAATGGGACTTTCTACTAAGCGCAAAAATTCTTGTCCACAAGAAACTGATAAAAATAAAGATGCTGGTATTACAATCTGCGACTTGCAATCTAACTCTGAATCTAGTTTGCATTGGTCATTTAATCTAATTCAGACCAATAACTAATACTGTTTTGGAGGTTAGAAAATGCCATCAGCGTTTTCCCAGCAATATTTAGCTGAACAAATTACCCAAGTCTTAGGTAAGTCGCTGTCAAAGGAAGAACTTGATACGTGTCTTAGAGGGCTGAAGATTGTCGAACCACAAATAGCAAAGCAGTTTTGGCAAGCAACTACAACTGACACAGGAATTTATATTGTCCTGAGTGGTAAAGTCAGGCTGCTGGATAGCTCTAATAATTTAATTACTACTCTCTTTTCTGGAGCGTCATTTGGCGAGTTGACTTTATTTCCAGAAAAGGAATTCAGTCCTTATGTGGCTAGAGCTTCGGCAAACTTAAAGCTTTGCTATATCAACCAAGAGACTTTACAAGAGGTAATTCAGACATCGCTTAGTGTCCGCGATCGCCTTTTAAGACGCGCAGAGGTCTGGGATTTGCTGCTGTTATGTTGTTACAACTCCTTAATTGGGCATAATGGCTCCGTTGAGGAGACATTCAAAGCGCTATCTCTATTTGAGCGACACAATCTAGAAAGTGGTTCTTTGAGTGCCAATCTCACTAAAGATATCAAGCTTTGGTTGCTGTATCGGGGCGAACTGCTGGATTCTCATGGGCGAAGATTGACACCTGGAAACATATACGTGAATCCCAAAGACGGAAGTTTGCAGGTAGCGCAATCAGCGATCGCTTACAGTTTGAGTAATGCGGATTGGCAAACAGCCCTACAACACTGGCCGCAATTAACAGAGTTGATAGATTCCCAAGAGCCTCAAACTGTCCTGGAGAGTGGAGATTTGGGGCTGGGAACCAGAAAAAACTTTTCCCAATCCCCAATTCCCAATCCCCAATTCCCAATTTCTAACATTGAGCCAAAACAAAAGCAAAGGAAACAACGACCGTACTTTCCTAGCCCAAAAGTAAAGGCTGGGCATTGGTTGGGACGCTTGACTAAACGGTATCCGTTTTTTGAACAACAAAGCGCCTCTGACTGTGGAGCATCTTGTCTGGTGATGATTAGTCGCTATTGGGGGAAGCGCTTTAATGTCAACCGCATCCGAGATTTAACTAACGTTAGTCGTAGTGGGGCATCAATGCGGGGTTTGACAGCCGCCGCAGAAAGTATCGGCTTTTCTACCCGTCCGGTGAAAGCTAGCTTCGATAAACTAGCCCAACAACCCTTGCCTGCGATCGCTCACTGGGAAGGTAAGCACTATGTTGTCGTTTATGAAGTCAATAAAAAACGGGTGATTATTGGCGACCCCGCCATTGGTCAACGTACCCTTACCGCTAGCGAATTTAAAGCCGGTTGGACTGGTTACGCCCTGTTATTACAACCCACAGACTTACTCAAAGAAACCCAAGAAGCGACTACAGCATTTTGGCAGTTTTTTGATTTAGTCAAGCCTCACTCGCAAGTACTGTTAGAAGTGTTTCTCGCTTCGGTGTTGATTCAGGTGTTTGGACTAGTTACACCTCTATTTACCCAGCTACTGTTAGACCGAGTAATTGTCCAGGGTAGTACTTTAACTTTAAACGCCGTTGGTTTAGGCTTACTAATTTTTGGTTTTTTCCGCGTTGCTCTGAATGGACTGCGGCAATATCTACTAGATCACACAGCCAATCGTCTGTCACTAACACTGCTGGTAGGTTTTATTAAGCATACCTTTCGCTTGCCCCTAGCTTTTTTTGAGTCACGGTACGTTGGCGATATTGTCTCTCGCGTCCAAGAAAATCAAAAAATTCAGCGTTTCTTAACTGGAGAAGCACTATCTATTGGTTTGGATTTGATGACAGTATTTGTCTATCTGGCATTGATGTTTTGGTATAGCTGGCAAATGGCATTGTTCAGTTTAGCGATCGTTCCGCCTTTTGTATTCTTGGCGCTAGTCGCTACACCTTTTTTGCGTCGCATTAGCCGCGAAGTTTTTAATGCTTCGGCTAAAGAAAACAGTTATTTAATTCAATCTCTCACGGGTATTCGCTCAGTTCGCTCAATGGCAATTGAGCAAACAGTCCGATGGCATTGGGAAGAACTGCTGAATAATGTCATTAAAAAGACCTTTAGCGGACAGGTAATTAGTAACCAACTACAAATTTTTAGTTCTAGTATCGAATCACTAGTTACTACAGGATTACTTTGGTTTGGTGCATGGCAGGTAATTCAAAATCAACTAACCATTGGACAATTAATTGCCTTCAATATGTTGTTAGGAAACGTTATTCGACCTTTCCAACGACTCGTTGTCTTGTGGAATCAGTTGCAAGAAGTGATCATTTCCACCGAGCGAATTAATGATGTTTTAGAAGCAGAGCCAGAAGAAGATTTACAATTTCAACCACGTCAGACTTTAAGTAGTTTACGCGGTCATATTTTATTTGAAAATGTGACTTTTCGTTATCATCCAGAAAGTGAGATTAATGTGTTAGAAAACCTCAGTTTTGAAATCAAACCTGAGCAAACTATAGCAGTTGTGGGGCGTAGTGGTTCTGGAAAAACAACCCTCTCCAAACTGATTTTAGGGCTATATCTGCCGACGGATGGCAAAATTTTGATTGATGGTCAAGATTTGACTAATATTTCTCTGCGATCGCTCCGCTCCCAAATTGGCGTTGTAGACCAAGATACCTTTTTGTTTGGCGGTACGATTCAGGAGAATATCAGCATTGCTCATCCAGAAGTTTCGCAAGAAGAAATTATTGAAGCGGCGCGGCTAGCAGGAGCAGATGAGTTTATTAAGCTAATGCCAATGGGCTACGAAACCCAAATTGGTGAAGGTGGGGGTATGTTATCTGGTGGACAACGCCAACGCCTAGCGATCGCTCGTGCTTTGTTAGGAAACCCCTGCTTCTTGATATTCGATGAAGCAACCAGTCACTTAGACGCTGAATCTGAGCGGATTATTCAGCACAACCTGACAAAAATTCTTCAAGGACGCACAAGTTTAATTATTGCTCATCGTCTCTCTACAGTGCGTAATGCTGACTTAATTTTGGTTTTAGATCGGGGCATTTTGGTCGAAAGCGGCACTCACGAGCAATTAATCGCTAAAAAAGGACATTATTTTTATCTCAATCAGCAACAACTAGCGCAGACAGGTTGAAAGGGACTCAGAAATAGGGGATGAAGGAAATTAGATATTCGTTCATCCACCTTTGAACTGGATTCATCCACCTCAGATACTCGTTCATCCATCTTTGAACTGGATTCATCCACCTCAGATACTCGTTCATCTACCTTTGAACTGGATTCATCCACCTCAGATACTCGTTCATCCATCTTTGAACTGGATTCATCCACCTCAGATACTCGTTCATCTACCTTTGAACTGGATTCATCCACCTCAGATACTCGTTCATCCATCTTTGAACTGGATTCATCCACCTCAGATACTCGTTCATCTACCTTTGAACTGGATTTATCCACCTCAGATACTCGTTCATCCACCTTTGAACTGGATTCATCTACCCCAAATACTCGTTCATCCACCTTTGAACTGGATTCATCTACCCCAAATACTCAAAATCTCCAATCCAGTCCTAATTACAAATTAGCCTGTCCCTAATCCCCAACGTCCAATTCTTATGCCAAACCCATCTAATAATTCATCATCCGCTTTCGCCATCCCAAAATCAACTGAATTTCACTTGGTGGAAGACACAAATGCCATCTTTAATCCTCAGACACAAAAAACATCTGAAGCAAACGATTGGTTTTACGGCACCGAGGAACTGCTAGATGCCTTACCAAAACTCTGGACGCGCTCCATGTTGTATTTACTAGTAGGCTTTGCTGGAATTATCTTACCTTGGGCAATGCTTTCTAAAGTTGATGAAACAGGGAGCGCCAGAGGACGCATGGAACCTGAAGGAGCAACCCAAAAATTAGATAGTCCAGTTACTGGTAGCATTACCGCCGTCAATGTCAAAGAAGGCTCAACTGTAAAAGCAGGACAGATTCTAGTTCAATTAGAGTCTGATGTGCTGCGAACCGATTTGCAGCAGGTGCAGACAAAACTGGAAGGTTTATTGAATCGGCGATCGCAACTGGATCTCCTGAAAAACCAAATTATCTTGACGATTAACATCCAAGAACAACAAAATAAATCCCAAGAATTAGAAAAACTTGCTCAAGTTAGTCAGGTACAGCAAAATCTTGATGCTAAACAGAGTACCTATAACTCACAAAGACTAGAAAAATTGGCTTTAGTGCAACAAGCTAGCCAGAATATCAGTTCTACCCAAATTGCTCAAAAGTTAGCGAAGAGTCGTTTCAGCCGAGATGTCACAGAAGTTGCGCGTTATCGCCAGCTTTTGCGGCAAGGTGCAATTCCCCAAATCAAAGTTGTGGAATTAGAAAAGATTGCAGAAGAAAGTCAACGCTTACAGGAACAAGCAAAATCTGATATCACACAAGCACAGTTGCGCTTCAAAGAAGAACTTAACCGCTATCAGTCGTTGATGGGTCAAGCCCTTTCAGATATTCAGCAGGCAAAACTTAGTCTGCAAGAACAGCAAAGCAGCTATCGCAGTGTGGTACAAGCAGGTAGACTAGCGGTGCTGAAAAATCAGGAACAGCTTAAAGATTTACAAGGACAAATTACTAACCTGCAATCAGAAATTGCTCAAACAGGAAGCCAGATTGCATCTTTACAGCTACAGATGCAACAACGAATAGTGCGATCGCCTGTTGATGGTACAGTTTTCGAGTTGCCTATCCACAAACCAGGATCTGTAGTAGAACCAGGACAGATGCTTGCCCAAATTGCGCCCAACAATACTCCTTTGATTCTCAAAGCGCAGATGCCTAGTCAACAAAGTGGTTTTTTAAAGGTAGGAATGCCAGTTAAAATCAAATTTGATGCTTATCCCTTCCAAGATTATGGGGTAGTGCAAGGCCGCGTTAGCTGGATTTCGCCTAACTCGAAAGTTCAAACGACGAATCAAGGTAACATCGAAACCTATGAATTGGAAATCTCCCTACTTCAGCCTTATATCCAAACTGCCAACAAACGTATCCCTCTAACACCAGGTCAAACTGCAAGTGCAGAGGTGGTTATCCGCCAACGCCGGATCGTAGATTTTATTTTAGATCCGTTTAAGAAGTTACAACAAGGTGGTTTGGAGCTTTAGAAAATTGCCAACTTACAGCAATTTTCAGGTAATTAAACTGTAGCTTAGAGCATGAACAACAAGAACCCCGACTTATTAAAAAAGTCGGGGTGAGCTTCATGGTTCAATTTCTATCAAGCATTACTAACTTGTATTTGAACAATTATTTTATCTTAATTTTTAATTACTTATGTCTTTTGCTGATATTTATAATCTTAATGCAAAAATATTAATTTTATAAAAAGATTTTCACAATCGCACAAAATTAAATATTAAGGCTACTATTAGACAGAGGCAATAAATAATTAAATCTGAAAATTATAGTACAGATATAATTAATATTGTCCGATTAATCCTGATAATATCCTAATGATTTAGGTTAGCCATTGGAGGAATTAAATGATGTCAAATGTATTGACTGTTTCTCCTGATGATATTCTTGACCACATAAAACTTGCTTGCCAAATCCCTAATGTATTAGAGTCGATCGCAACCAGAAAAATTATTGAGCAGGAAGCGAAAAAGGCAGGTATTCAAATTGGTTTAGAAGAACTGCAACGCGCAGCAGATAGCCTGCGTTTAGCCAACCAACTGCTCAAAGCAGAAGATACTTGGGCGTGGTTAGAAAAATATCATCTTTCTTTAGACGACTTTGAAGCAATAGCCGAAAACAACCTTCTCTCAGCCAAATTAGCAAATCATTTATTTGCAGACAAAGCTGAACAATTTTTTTATGCACACCAACTCGATTACATTGCAGCAGTCACTTATGAAGTTGTATTAGATGATGAAGATTTAGCACTAGAACTATTTTATGCGCTGCAAGAAGGGGAAATTAGTTTTCAACAAATTGCCCGTCAATACATTCAAAATACCGAAATACGCCGGGCTGGAGGATATCAAGGAATACGTCTACGCACTGATTTTAGACCGGAGATTGCAGCAGCCATCTTTGCTGCTAATCCCCCACAAATTCTCAAGCCAATAACTACTCCCAAAGGAGTGCATATAATTGCAGTTGAGGAAATCATTAAACCTCAATTAGACGAACAAAGACGACTGAAAATCATTGGAGACTTGTTTACTAATTGGTTAAAGTCACAAACTGCTGCTATGGAAATAGTAACAAAGCTCACAAAGGATGCTAGTTCTAAAGTATCTAAAGATGTTTTAATACAGGCTTAATACCATCACTATCATTTGTGGTGGCTTTAGCGCTTTTCTGGTTGCAGCCAATCTCTTACGCAACGCAACCATGCCACTGTTCTAAGATAGGATTGCTACAAGTATTGACGTTAGGGGAGAGGTGCCAGCTAATAGAGAATAATCTGTACCCAATCCCCTTAAATATCAGTGTTTAATTTCCAAATTAAGTATGTAGCATCCTAACTGGACTTTTTCTGCCCACAATTCATATTCCAGACGCAAATGCTCTGGTAAAGGATGTCCGTTGAGAGTTAGGCTACTAGTAAAATTTCGTAACCGAATAGGGTCGTTAGGTTGCAACGACTCAGTTGGCAACCAATAGCGACTAATACCATAAACGCCCTGTTCCCAAAAGTGACGGTAACTCACTTGAGCGTTACCTTGCATAGTCATGATGACTCGATAAGGGGAAATCTCTAGCCACAAAATTCTCGGACTGTTAGGGGCGTAAGCTTTGCTCTTACTTTGGGGAAGCGTATTCTCTGGACTTACGACACTCTCGACTTCGCAGCTTATTAGGGGCGGTGCAGTTAGCAGCAAATGGAATCTATCAGTATCTTTTTGATACAATGTCGCAGCAGTTTCGACAACAGACCAGATTGGTAGGTCAGTGGAAATAAGTGATAAGCACACGGGCTTGCGGTGATGAGTCAGCATGGGAGCGATAAGGGCTAAAAGCTATTGAACAAAGTGAAATGAACACTCTAGCTGTCTAATAAATCAGGATAAGGAACTAAATAGTAAAACAGGCTTAATATTAATGAATCCGCTAATTTGTTATTAAGCTACATAAATCCGCATATAGACGGGTGTAATGTCAGCTTAGAAAGCAAAATCAGTACTTTTTCTAGAGACAGCTAATTCGTAAGCAAAGCTTGTAAATATTCTAAGGCTATAGCCTTAAAACAGTGAGAGTCGTTTTGGATGCTAAGAAACCTTCTTGAGGGAGACTTCCCGTAGCTTGAAGTAAGTTTCATACAGCAAAAGATGATAGGATACTGGCAATAAGTCACCAGCAGTAAAAAACAAAGTTCCTGCTGAACTTTCGATGTATTCAAAAGCCAGTGTATCCTAATATCGGCTTCTGTTATAACCCAGAGACCGGACTTCAAAATGTAGTATGTATTTATTTTACAAAAATACCTTAAATGTTTATCGAAACCATTAAGTATTTATACTTAATGCGGTCTGGATTTGAGGTTAACGAACAACATTGCAGCCATAGCTAACTACTCGAAATTTATCTAGAATCTATTACAAAAAATATTATTTAGGGAAAGTTAATATTCCTATACTTAAAGGTATTAATTTATCTATCAAAGACGGAATCGCACTGAAAAATCACTGATAAGGGTGAGATTACTGCAACAGAACGAATCTTTAACCACCCAAATCAACTTTCTGAAGGTCAGTCAATAAGCTGACTTTAGTTATAACAGATGAACCGACGGTTGCATTAGATAGCAAAATATCCCAAGAAGTGATGAATTTGCTATCAGAATTGAGCGAGCAGTGAATGACTATTGTGATAGTAACTCACAAACAAAATATTGCAGATCAAACAAAACAACTGATTTATGTCCAGGATGTTTTAATTGTCTCTTGATTACCCAGATATAAAATAACTAATCTAGATTTTTTTGCAATTATTTTCTCTGCTCAACAGTCTTATTACTTACTCATTGCTGTTAAGAATTTTTGGAACTTTGAAAAATTCGCCTTCCTGTTCAGGCGCACTGTTAAGAATACTTTCACGATTAGCATAGGGTTGCAATTCATCCTCTCGTGTGATATTACTAACATCAATGGCCCGTGTTGTTGGGGGTACATTACTGACATCCAGCTCATCCAACTGTCGAATATAATCCAGAATACTTCCTAATTGCGTAGTAAATTGTTTCTCTTCTTCTGGAGTCAACTCTAAACGAGCCAGATTAGCTACTTTATGAACTTGTTCTTGGTCAATCATAAATTGTTATTTGTCATTGGTCATTTGTCATTTTTAATTGGTCATTAGTCCTGAGCAAGTGACAAAGAACTAATGACTAATGACTAAAAGAATACGTCAATCTGCGATCGCCCGGTGGTTTTCAACCAGTTTTGGGCTTCGATGTAGTTATTGGGAGCCATGCGAATAGCTCGAATCCAATAGTCTGCGGCTTGGTCAAAGAGTGCTTCGCCAGCCTCGTTATCTCCAGCTTCTTTTTCCTTTTCGCCTTGGTAGTGATAAATCACAGCTATATTGTTCAAGGCTTGGGGTAAGCGTGGGTTTAACTCAATTGCCTGGTGATAGAGTTCTAAAGCTTTGTTGTGGTCGCCGTTGCTGGCATAGATTAGCCCCATGTTGTAGAGAATATAACCGCGATCGTTGGTATCTTCCTCTAATGTTAAAGCTTCTTCATAGTACTCCAATGCTTCAGCATATTCCCCTTCTGCTTGGGCCGACATGCCATCTCGATAATAAACAAACGCTTCTTTAGCTTTTTTGTTGGTTGGCAGGATCTTCAAGATGATATCTGCCATCACTGTAAAGGATTTGTCAACAAAATTATCGTTTTTTTGTGTTCTTGGCATATTTGTCTCTGGGTATTACTAGGTATGGGGCATTGGGTATGGGGCATTGGGCATTGGGCTAGGCACAATAGGTAGAAGTGCAAAGGGGCAGAGAGGAAAAACTTACTGCAACTTCTCCTCTGCTCCCCTGCTCCCCTGCTCCCTGCTCCTTCATCTCCCTCATCTCCCTCATCTCCCAATCCCTTGGCACGCTCAATAGTTAATTTAACTGATTTGTGGGGGTCTTCTCCTCACTGAGTGGGATGATGCACTCTGGGCTATTATGCCGAGAGTTGTTTACCAAGGTGCTAACTGGATACGAAATCATTGCTGGCGCTGGATAGGGACGCAATAGCTGCTGTAGGGTTTGGGGTGTTTGGACTTGAGAATCTAGCCATAAATCGTAATCTTTTGGCTCTAGAATCACTGGCATCCGGTCGTGGATAGGTTGAAGTAATTCGTTTGCTGCCGTTGTCAAAATTGTACAAGAGATTATTTCCTCGTTAGCAGGCGACCGCCATTTCTCCCATAAACCTGCAAAGCCAAAGGGTTGTCCATCTTCAAGGCGAAAATAAAACGGCTGCTTTTTACTTTTACCTTCTTGACGTTGCCACTCATAAAAGCCATCGGCTAACACTAAACAGCGGCGATGTTTAAAAGCCGAACGAAAAGCTGGTTTTTCGGCAACAGTTTCTGCCCTAGCATTAATCAGCTTTGCTCCCATTCCTGCATCTTTTGCCCATGAGGGAATTAATCCCCAATGCAACTGCTGAAATTCACGCTTTTCGCTTTCGGGGTTTTGTAACACAGTTGCCACCATTTGGGTAGGCGCGATATTAAAATTGGCTGCTAAATCTAGAACTGGCTCGACATGGAAAACTTGGGCTAAAGCTTCTACTGACTGGTTTAGAGTAAATCTTCCACACATACTTTTATTCCCAACCACTAACTAAATTAAATATTTCAATCTAGAAATCAGTAATATTTTTTTTATTTTTTCAGATAATTTTATTTAGCACTAAAAAGCTAAATTTTAAAAGAAATTATCCGGTTTTGGGAAAATATTTTGGTAAGATATTGTATTTTAAACCTTCACTTATCAACATATTGATAACTGCATTTTAGCATGGAACTACTGCGTTTGTACGATTTTTTACCTTCCGGTAATGGTTATAAGATACGTCTTTTATTCACACAACTAGGTATGCCTTTTGAAAGGGTAGAGCTTAATATTTTGAAAGGCGAGACTCGAACACCAGAATTTTTAAGTAAGAATCCTAACGGAAAGATACCTATTCTAGAAATTGAGCCAGGGCAATACTTAGCAGAATCAAATGCCATATTGGTATATCTGAGTGAAGGGACAGAATTTTTGCCTTATGACCGCTTTTTACGAGCGCAAGTGCTGCAATGGTTATTTTTTGAACAGTATAGCCATGAACCTTTCATTGCTACATCAAGATTTTGGATTTCTATTTTAGGTAAAACTGAAGAATATAGTGAAGCTATCAAGGAAAAACGCGAACCAGGTTATGCAGCACTTAGCTTGATGGAAAAACATTTAACCTCTAACACTTTTTTTGTAGGAGAGCGTTACACAATTGCTGATATTGCCTTGTTTGCTTATACTCATGTAGCTGACGAAGGTGGGTTTGATTTAACACCATTTTCTGCTATTCAAGCTTGGATAGAAAGAGTCAAAGCTCAACCAAGATATATCAGCATTACAGAAGTATAAAAAGTTTATTTTACAATATCGTGTCTCTCATTTATTGCCTCTGCTAGGGGTTGTCTTGACAAAGAGGTAAAGTTTTTCAAGAAGACATTACTCAATATCAACTAAGTACCTGTATCAATTTCTATCAGCTTTTGACGAGAGGATAAACCCGACTTGATT
Source organism: Nostoc sp. UIC 10630 (assembly GCF_010747425.1). Lineage (NCBI taxonomy): Bacteria > Bacillati > Cyanobacteriota > Cyanophyceae > Nostocales > Nostocaceae > Nostoc > Nostoc sp. UIC 10630. Next base: position 14,676 of record NZ_JAAGOG010000102.1, on the reverse strand, counting down.
CTGATATTAGATTTGGCTACATCAAATTTTTTTGCTAGAAGTTTAATTAACTCTTCATTAGCCTTACCATCAACTGGGGGCGATTTTAAATATACAGTCAGACTACCATCAGGTTGTTCTTCAATTTTTTGCTGTTTTGAATTAGGTTTAACTTTGACTTTTTTTTGCATAACCCATTTTATATAATTGTCGCAGCCATAACCAACCTACAATACAACCCAATGCGTAATGAGGAAAATCCCACCATACAAAAGTAGTGCCAAGTAATAATTTACCTATCAAGGTGGCACGAATTTCATTTAATAGTGGCGGATGCCAAAGTTGTAAGAATTCTAGTATACAGGTGATGACAAAAACCCATATAGGAATTTTGATTATGGCCGCCCGACTTCTAAACAACCAAAAAGCAAACAGACACCAAAATATTTCATAAAGTATATCTCCTCCGTAGTCATTAAACCACTGATGACCAGACCCACTGTAAAACTTAGAAAAAAGGCCCATCGGTACAACGATGAGCATAGAAATAATAATCAATATTGTTTGTTTACGAGATTCGAGCATTTTATGAAGGCTAAAGACTAAGGAAAATTTTAGCCTCTACACTGCTCTTTCTTAAGAATTCCTAATTTTGTATTTTATTAATAGTACTTACGTCAAACTACAGATTGTAAAGGCAATTCATAAATTGCCCTTACCTGAAAATCTTTTTTCGGCTATTGTTTGCGTAAGTCTTGTTAGGGATATCTTCTGCTACCAGCGCCCACTACACCGATTTTGTGGCGATAGGAGAGTTCGGCACCGAACCAGCCGGAAGCGCTGGTCAGCGTACCAACAACGAGCGAAATTAACAGTCCCCAGGGAACTATTCGTGATTCAGCATCGCCCCAACGTAGGAGGAAGTTGACGAGTGATAAAACTAGGATAGAAACGTTAAGGATCAAATGCACCCAACCGGCGGTGCGCTTGCGAACTCGTTCAATTTTCAAAAAGTCGCTCAGACCGATCGCAGCAGCGAGTAAACCTCCAGCTAATCCGAGTCCGATTAACCATAGCGAAGCCCTAGCCCAAAAGAAATCACCAGTTAACCAGTAGCCGATGTCACTTCCCAAGGCGGCGGCTAAAAAGGCGATGGGAAAGATCACACTCAGGGGATGTAGGGGATGTCCTGCGATCGCAACTGTGCTAGGTACGCCAGTATCCCGATATTCACTATCATTACTTTCAATAACTGGTGGAATATTGGGAAAAGGTGTTGAACTTGTTTGCGTTGTTTCTGTACTTTCCATTATTTAGTATCCTCAATTAATTAGTTTTTAAGCAGAAGGGATTTGTTCAATATAAGCTTCAGCTTGTAGGGTTAGTTTGCCTACTTCTGCTCTTAGTTGCCTAACTTGTAGATTCATTCCCTCTAAATCAAAATTACTCAAATTCAAAATCTCGCTAGTTTCATCTATTAAAGATTTTGTTAAATCTGGCGATATCTCTTCATTTTCGCCATATTCAACATTTTCTAGAGAAACTGTTTTTCCATTATGGCTTATCTGAGGAATCGCAGAAAAAGCAACTTGATGATTCTCACCTGTTTCTACTAATTTTATACTGGCATTAAGCGCTATTTTTCCATCACCAGGTAGTCTAAACTCTACATTTTGTGGTTCAATAGTCGTCAATTGCCCGTTAACATGGATTTTTTGACTTTGCAGCTGCGATCGCACATATTCTGAGTTAAAGGCGCGATTGATATCAGCTTCGGTTAACACAACCTGGGCATTAGCTTCAGTAGGTTGGGTAAGTTCGATTTTTCCGAAAGCCACACTCAGAGGGTTTATGGCAACGTCAGTCATTTGCATTTTTAATTCCTCCATACGGAGGTCTTTTTGCATTACTAAACCTTCGCCTTCAACGCTGACTGAATCTACCTGTCCCTGAACTAGTTTCAACGGATCTGTTTTAATGTTTACATCTAAGTTTTCGGCTTCATCTAATTGGCTGGATAAGCCTATCTCTGCGGCTTTATTTAGCGCCTGCTCTCCTAATCCAGAACTTTCTGGCATTATTAAATTAACTCCTATAAATAGCTAAATAACATGCACTTAAATAAGTTAATAAATTAAGACCATATTTTTATCTATCTGGCGAGGTAATATAGATTTAATTATTATCTATCTAAAAGTAGAAGAACATAGTTTATTTTAATTTCAAACGCTTCTTGATTTAGAAAATATTCATATTTAATTGGTATAAAGTTTCGTTATATTTATCGTATTTTGTTAGATAATAGATGAAAACAAGCACAAAACTTTCACCAATTAATATTGCTTTAGCCGAATATGGAGTAATTAAACTATTTTCACAACAAGCTAAAGCTTGTTGATTTTTATAATCAATCAACCATCCTACTAATTAAACACCATTATTAATATATTCTTCCATCTTGGCTTTGAATTTTGCCGATTTGTCCTTTTTATAAAAAATTTCAATTATAAAATGAAGTGCTAAGTTAATAAAATTATCTTCTTGCTGATACAAACTATTCTGGAAAGCGTCATTTAGCGAAAAAATCAGCATCAAGCGAAGCAATCTGACTTGTCATAGCAAGCTTGATAGATATTTCCATTTTTAGGCTGAGATTCTCCCCTTTTGCCTTCTCCTGCTGTGCGTCCTCTGTGTCTCTGCGATTTGTTATAAAAAGAAGTCGATAAAAGATTCATAGGAACTAGACAAATAGCTTTTTTCCAGAGACGATGTAGTGATATATCTCGCAAACAACTTTTAGCTTTTACATTCTCTCTCTAGATAAAAAATCTTTCTCTCGGTAGATAGGTGTACTGGCTTTATTATGGCTGCTATGTTACCAATATGACGATAGTAAGACAAAACGCCCTAAATACAACCGTAAGTCCTTCAGTAAACACTCCAGAAACATTGGCAGAAAAGGTTATTGAAGCAGAGCGGATACATGACGTTCTCCTTTTGCTGCAAAACTTAATTAACAGTGAAGAAGCCACTATCAAACTAATTCTGGATTGTCTCTATGATGTTGGTTCAGTCAATCTAATCAACCAAAAGCTTCGCATGAAGCCTTTAAACAGGGTAATGAAATTAATTGCCCGAATGTCCAAACCAGTTTTTAGAACTTTGGCTTTCAATTGGTTTAAGAAAAACTGTCCGCAACTGATTACTAATTGGCTACACACCCAGGTAACTTTTAGAAGTACCCAAAACATACCTCAACAAGTAGCTGTTGAAGTTGCAGAACTTCAACCATATCCCTTACCACCGACTGAAAATCTTAGCCAAGAGATTAAAAATCTGCGTTCTCAGGTTAGATGGCTAGCTGGGATTTCAATAATAGCGATCGCTGTTTTAGCAATGACAGCAATTAAGTTAAACTGAAACCCATAATTAGCACCATTATCAAATTTAATAGATCCAGCAAGCTATTTTAGGCGTAAGATACACTTGAGTTCTAAAAACTCTAGCAGCCTAGAATGTGAATAATTTTTGATCCATAAGGCGTTTTGGAAAACAGTTGTTTGATTAACTCCAAGCACCTTAACTCTTTGTATTGCCAGCATATTCAAATAGCTGGTTCAGCATATATGCTAATTCGTACTATGACTTTGCCTAAACCTACCTTGGAGGATATCGAAATACATCTTCTCTTGGAAGGGGTATATCAGTATTACGGCTATGACTTCCGCGATTATGCTCTTTCTTCACTCAAGCGCCGCATTCAAAGCTTCATGCAATTGGAGGGGTTAGCTAATATTTCTGCTTTGCAAGAGCGTTTACTCCACAACCGTGCTTATTTAGAACGATTTTTGCTTGCTCTGACTGTGAATGTAACATCAATGTTTCGCGATCCGAGCTTTTATAATACCTTCAGAAATCAAGTTGTCCCCTTCTTGCAAACCTATCCGTTTATTCGCATCTGGCACGCTGGATGTTCTACGGGTGAAGAAGTCTATTCAATGGCAATTCTACTACAAGAAGAAGGGCTTTATCACCGTTGCCGGATATATGCAACTGATACTAATGAAAGGGTATTACAAAATGCTAGAAGTGGTATTTTTTCTCTAAAATTGATGCAGGAATATACTCATCTTTACCTGAAAGCAGGCGGCAAGAAGTCGTTTTCAGAATATTATACCGCAGCTTATGACAATGCTATTTTTCGCTCATCTCTCAGAGAAAATGTTGTGTTTGCCCAGCATAATTTAGCAACTGACAGTTCTTTTAATGAATTTAATGTTATTCTTTGTCGTAATGTTCTCATCTATTTCAATCAAGCACTTCAAAAGCGCGTACACCAACTATTTTATAATAGCCTCTGCACCTTTGGAATTTTGGGTTTAGGAAAACAAGAATCTATCAGGTTCACCTCTTATGAACAGCACTATGAAGAGATAGTCAAAGGTGAGAAACTATATAAAAAAATAGCTGGTGCTTAAAATTCAAGCTGTTTTAACTACTATATGAAGTAAAATTTTTTGATTTTAAATTGTAGAATAAAGTTACAATTCTGTCAAAAGACAGTCTGTAAAACATTTTTAATTGTGTTCAGAAGATACACTTAGCTATTGGTTAAGGTAAATTACACATTAAAGTCTTAAAGGAGATTGTCGATGCAGCTTCTCGAATGTCCTCCTGTTGCAGTCATTGCCGGAGAAAATGCGGTTCACGTTTCTCAATTACCTTCTATATGGCAAGAGATTGCTAGAGGAACCACGAGTGTCGGACTTTCTCATCCCCAAAGCTATGTTGAGATGGCACAGTTGTTCCTATATAAATTACAGCATGGTGACGTTGACTTATTTAGTGATCGCCCCCAACTAGCTCACTTGATACCCTCATTCTCTCAGCTTTTTGCACAACTAGCATGGGAAACCCTAGAGTTTTTTGGGCAAGACTTTCTCAAAGACAGCTATCCGAACTTTGCAGAAATTCTCCGTGATGTGGAGTCCAAGGGGGCAGCTTATGCTGATGAAGTAAAAGTGGCTCGCATTGGGATAGATTTATTCAACGAATTTGGTTATGAACTACCTGCCAGTTTCTATCATGTGCATCTAGCACCCATTTACCGCGATCATGTTTTTGAAGAACGCGCCTTAAGATTTGACCCTCGCGATATCGAACACAAACGTTCTTGGGATGCCATACTCCATGCAGGTAAGGTGTTTGCGATTCAGATGAAGGTGCAAAGTATTGCTTCTAAATACGGTTTTACTTATCAACACGGCTGCGGTTGCAACTCTCACCTATCTTCCATTGATGTATCTCGTGGGGCCTTTGAATATGAATTGAGTCCCGAAAAGCGTCAGCGATGGATTCGCAGTTTTATTTGGACTGCTTGGTATGAGTATGCCTTTTTTGCGATCGTGCCAAATACGAGTTATTTAGTGTAAAGAGAAATAAGTTGAGGGAGAAATTTCTCCCTCAACTTATTTACTGCCAAACGTAGATGAGGATAAACAAAATAATCCAGATGACATCGACGAAGTGCCAGAATAACGAAGTCGCGTTCACGCCGAAGTGGCCTGTGTCGTAATTGCCAGGAATGAAAGAACGTACCAAAATAATCGACTGCAACAGAATGCCGGTGAAAACGTGCAAACCGTGGAAACCTGTTAGCAGGTAAAACGTTCCGCCAAATACTCCTGTGGTGAAACCAAAATCGAGGCCGTTCCATTCAATCGCCTGCCCAACCAAAAAGTAAGTACCCATCGCCATTGTTGTCAAGAGAAACAGGCGAAATTTTACTAAGTCATGGCGTTGCAGGGCACGTTCTGCTAAGTAAATCACAAAACTACTAGCGACAAGAATTATCGTGTTGATTGTCGGTTCTTTTACTTCTAGCCCCGAAACACCAGCTGGTAGCCAGTTAGGAGTTGTTGTTTTGTAAATTGCATATCCGGCGAAAAAACTCAAGAAAATAACGCTTTCTGAGAGGAGGAAGACAATGAAGCCAAACATCTTGTTGCCTTCTTCGTCGTGCGTATGTTCTGCGGCTGTGTGGTGCAATTCATCTGAATTAATATAACTGTCCATTTTGCTTTTGGTTTGAGGGGAATTTGAAACGCAAAGGAACGCGGAGGGAAGCGCAGAAGTACGCGGAAGGTTTTTGCGTCTTCCCGATGCGTTTATTCTGGGAGGTTGGCTGTTAAGGGTTCTGATTTTCCGTAGCCGTAGGGTTCGGAGATGATGATGGGGATTTCTTCAAAGTTTTCTACTGGGGGGGGTGAAGAAACTAACCACTCAAGTCCGATTGCTCTCCAAGGGTTAGCGGGTGCTTTCTCGCCTTGCATCCAAGAAATCACCATGTTGAATATGAAGGGCAAGGTGGACATTCCTAAGAGAAATCCGCCGAGGCTAGCGATGATATTCCAAAATGTGTACTCTGGGGCGTAGGAAGCGACTCGACGTAACATTCCTTGCAATCCTAATGGGTGCATGGGCAAAAAGTTGAGGTTGGTGCCGATGAAGGCTAACCAGAAGTGGATTTTACCCCAGCTTTCGGAGTACATCCGCCCAGTCATTTTGGGGAACCAGTGGTAGATGGCAGCATATAAGCCCATCGTCACGGTGCCGTAAAGGACGTAGTGGAAGTGTCCCACCACAAAGTAGGTATTGTTAACGTGGACATCAACTGGCACTGAGGAAAGCATGATGCCTGTGATGCCAGCGAAGACAAACATGATTAATGCACCCAAGGCAAACAGCATGGGGGTATTTAACCGCAGTTTACCGCCCCAAATAGTTGCTACCCAAGCAAATACTTTAATTCCTGTGGGGACAGATACAAACATTGTCGTCAGCATGAAAATCAACCGCATCCAGCCGGGTGTACCACTGACATACATGTGGTGTACCCAAACAATGCCGCTAACTACGGCAATCAAAATGGATGAAACGGCAACTACTTTGTAACCAAATAAGGGTTTACGTGAATAAACTGGAAAGATTTCCGAGAAAATGCCGAAGATGGGCAAAATAATCACGTAAACGGCGGGGTGGGAGTAGAACCAGAAGTAATGCTCAAACATTACTGGATTACCACCCTTGGCGGGGTCGAAAAAGGCAGTTCCTGCTGTGAGGTCGAGTAGCAGCATCACCGCACCAGCTGTCAATGCAGGTAGTCCGAATAGTTGGATGATTTGGGCGCTAAATACTGCCCAGACAAACAAGGGCATTTTGAAGAAACCCATTCCTGGGGCCCTCATCTTCACGATTGTGGTGACAAAGTTCACTGCGCCCATAATTGAGGATACGCCGGATATTGCTACCGCTAAGAGCCAGAGAACTTGCCCATTAATCAAATTACCTGTGGGATTCTGAAGACTGACTGGCGGATAAGACCACCAACCGGCTTGGGCTGGGCCACCAGGGACAAAAAAGCTACCCATCATGATAATTCCGACTACTGGCACCATCCAAAAGGCGACGGCGTTGAGACGGGGAAATGCCATATCTCGCGCCCCAATCATCAGGGGTACTAAATAGTTGGCAAAACCAACCAATGAGGGAAATGTCCACAAAAACAGCATCACAGTGCCGTGCATGGTGAACATACCGTTGTAGACGGTGCGATCGACTAAATCTGATTCGGGTGTCATCAGTTCTCCCCGCATCACCATCGCAAAGATACCGCCGATGAGAAAGAAGAAAAATGAGGTAACGAGATACTGGATACCAATTACCTTGTGGTCAGTACTAAAGCTGAAGTATTCTTTCCAATTAGTTGGAGATTCGTGGTTATGCTTCTCATCAGGGAGAAGAATACCTTCAATAGGAACATTAGTCATGGTTACTTTCCTTTCAACCAGGTGAATTGACTAGAGGAGGTGCAGCAGGTGGAACTGTAACCCAACCAGTTTGGACTGATTGATTGGATGTTTGGGCATATTCAGAAGCTGCCTGATTTTTTGCAACGGATGGCTTTTGGGTTGCAGCTTGTGCTAGCCACTGCTGATAATCTTCAGGAGATTCGACAACCACATTCGCCTGCATCGTCGCAAAGTATGTACCGCTATATTGAGAATCGGTCAATCGGTACTTGCCGATGCGGATGGGAGTAAATTCAAAGTCGATCGCATGGTTGGGAATAATATCCTGCTTGAGGCGAAATGCAGGTATATAAAAGCCGTGGAGAACGTCTTGGGATTTCAGTGCTAAACGTATCCGGCGATCGCTAGGTAAATGCAATTCCGTACTGGTAATATCTCTTTCTGGGTAATGAAAAACCCACGCCCACTGTTTAGCTAGTACGTCGATTTTTTCTACAGGTTCCGCTAAAGCGTTAGCTGGTGAATCTTTTGGTTCTGCATAAGCTGATTCCATTCCCAATGGATTATGCAGGTGAACTATTTCCGATGGGCCTTGAATCCCCATTTGTTCGTAAACTTGGTAGCTGTAGCCCGCAATCCACAACACTAACAAAATGGGAATTGCTGTCCAGACAACTTCTAAGGTGATATTACCTTCAATTGGGGGGCCGTCAGTGAAGTCATCTTTGACTGCCCGATGGAAGATCACAGAATACATCAGAGTACTTGTGACTCCCAAGAAGATGAAGGAACCGAGGGTTACTAAGAAGCTAATCAAATCATCAATTAGTAGGGATTCGGCTGCTGCTTGGGGGGGAAGCCAGGAGTAAGCCTGCTTCCCGATCCAGAGACTCGTAACAGTCACTGCGATCGCGCCTGTAAGCAGCGTCAAAATATTTAAAATCTTCTGGATTTTCATGGTCATTGGTCATTAGTCATTGGTCATTGGTCATTAGTCATTGGTCATTGGTCATTGGTCGATGGTTAGTAACTTTAAACAAAGGACAATTGACAAATGACTATTTGAGTGTTGTGTTGAGGTCTTGGTGCGATCGCAGCAAATTATCTGCTGTATTGTGTACGCCAAACTCGGCAGCCATTTGTGCCCCTAGTGTCCCGTGGACGTACAGAATGAACATGATTGCTATGCCTGCCAACAGATAGATCCATTGCACTTCTCTATCTGTCTGTTTATATTCTTGTTTGGCCCAAATGAAGCGCTGCCATCCTCTCCAGATGGTCAAGACAACAATCAGCGCTAATAAGAACACACCACCCACACCATGCCAAAGCATAGTTTCCATTGCCTGCAATCCCCAGGCACTTTTCATATCAGCTGGTGGTGTTGCCAACAGCATTTCATAAAAGCCTGCTGCCACTGTGAAAAATGTGATGATGCTGGCAGCTAGCATGTTGTACCAGCCAACATCAAATAAGTTCTGACGTTCCACAGTAATTGCTAAAAATTTGAAGACCCATTTTTCAAAGGGGAACAGAACACCGACAATATCAAAGGTCATTCCAATGATGAACAAACCTATTGTCAGATGGACTAAGTTGGGATGAATGGGAATTGTGTAAGGTAATCCGTTTGCGCCTAAAGAGCCGCTTAATTGATCAATTAATTCTGAGTTCATCGCAACAGACCATCCTTTACTGCTTCCACAACTGGCACTGTATGCAATCCATAGACCCAAACAAGTTCATCTCCGAGATATACTTGCAAGCCAACTATCAAAGTTAAAACTAGTCCGGCTCCCAAATAATAAATTGATATTTTTTGCGGGTTGCGGGCACGAATTACATAGCGCCAAGCTGTAATCGCTGTGATGATTCCCGAAAGTGACCAACCAATCAGCGTATGCAAGTTCAGCACTGATTTAGCTAGGCTGTAAGGCTGTGCTAAACCCGCTTCAAACTGACCAAAAATAATCGCCACGAAGATGGCGATCGTGGCAACTAACATGTTCCACCAACTCACCTCAAAAAGACTGGATTTACCAGTAAAATAGCCAACTACGTCACAGAAAAAGGAAAACAATACCATCGCAATTACGAAGTGGACAACGATGGGATGAATCGTATCTGGATAGGGCAAATTGTGGTCGTTCAAAGATGTAAAATACTCAAGCATTGTCTTCTCCTGGACATATCTACCGCACTGTGGTCAAACTTCCATGATTGATAGATACTTACTAATATCACCACAAGTATCCATCGATAATTGACCGAAATATGTTCAATATGTGCGCGGTGCAATACGCTTAATCATGTCTTAGCTTTTTGCAGCTAAATCTAGTGAGCTTGCCGACAGGGAATAATTTTGATGATGATTAATTTCCTCATGCCAATAGTCTGCAACAGCAATTCTTGATGGAGCTAAACTAAATTGCTGTTGTTTGTTGATTTGCTTAACCTATCCTTTAGCTTAAGTAAATTTTTATGAATTGTCAAAGCAATAATAATTTAAATTTTAAAAGTTCTTTGTTTAGCAAAAAAGTATTTTTATAATGTAGCAATTCTGGCATAGATAAATATTTTAAAAACCCTAAATGTTAATATTTTTCTGTTAAATATTTCACAATGAAAAAATCTTTAATTGTAATGTTGATGACAAAAATATATAATTTTGATTAGTTGGTATAAATGCGAATCAAGGTAAGTTAGTATCTGTGGTGTTAGGGGAGAAAGCTGAAAGGATTTTATGAGCCATAAAATCACACTAAGATTGAAACCCGCATTCTACAAGTGTGAGGACGAAACAAGTGTCGTTTAAAATTGTGGTGATTGGTACTTCTTTAGGCGGATTATCGGCATTAAAAATTATTCTGGGGAAGTTACCAGCAGACTTCATAGTGCCGATCGCGATCGTGCAACACCGTCACAAGGAATCTAACGGCACACTCCAGGAATTATTGCAAGAATTTACTTCACTGCCGATTCGAGAAGTGGAAGACAAAGACGAAATCCTTCCAGGACATATCTATCTAGCTCCAGCAGATTATCACTTACTGGTTGAACCAGGTCACTTTGCCCTTTCGACTGATGAGCCAGTTTCTTATGCCAGACCATCTATCGATGTGTTGTTTGAGTCAGCAGCCGATGTCTACACTGAGCAAGTTATTGGTGTAATATTGACAGGAGCAAATCAAGATGGTATGCAAGGTCTTAAGAAAATAAAAGCGCGGGGAGGAATAACTATCGTACAGGAACCTACTACAGCTGAGAGCGATATTATGCCAGAAGCAGCAATTTCTGCTGTTACAGTAGACTGGATTTTGACACTCTCAAACATAGCTTCCCAAATGGTCAAGCTCTGTCACTCATCACGGAAATAAACCCATGCAGATGGAACCCAAAGTAAACATCCTCCTAGTGGATGACAAACTAGAAAATTTGCTAGCACTAGAAGCAATCCTGGAAAAACTGGGAGAGAATCTGGTAAGAGCTACTTCTGGGGAAGAAGCTTTGAGGTGTCTGCTACATCAAGACTTTGCAGTGATTTTGCTAGATGTGCAAATGCCAGGGATGGATGGCTTTGAAACTGCAACCTTGATTCGCAATCGGGGGCGATCGCGTCACACTCCAATTATCTTTCTTACTGCCTTTAGCACCAGCGACCAAATGCTGTTTAAAGGCTATGCCTTGGGTGCAGTTGATTATTTACTCAAACCATTAGACCCCAATATTTTGACTTCGAAAGTCACAGTATTTGTAGAACTATTTAAGAAAACAGAAGCTGTCAAGCAACAAGCTGCACAACTGGTAGCTATGAATGCGGAACTCAGGCAAAGTGAAGAACGATTGCGATCGCTAAGTACTTGTTCACCCGTCGGCATTTTTGAAATTGATACTGAAGGAGGATGTAGGTATACTAATCCTCGCTATCAAATAATTTGTGGTTTGAAAGCGACAGAGAGTTTAGAAAAAAGCTGGCTAGAATCTGTCCATCCAGAAGATAGAGAACGAGCAGTTGCTAGTTGGTCTAACTACATTTGTGAAGGTCGTGACTACTCTGAAGAGTTTCGCTTTCAAACTGCTCAAGGCATCATTCGTTGGGTTCAGGTTCGCTCATCACCAATGCTTTCCGGTCAAGGGGAATTGCTGGGATATGTAGGCACTCTCGAAGATATTACTGAACGCAAGCAAGCAGAAGAAGTCCGCGCTCAAGTAATTAGAGAACAGACCGCAAGGCAAGAAGCAGAAGCCGCAAATCGAATGAAAGATGAGTTTCTTGCCGTTCTTTCCCATGAACTTCGTACACCCCTCACCTCGATGCTGGGTTGGTCAAAAATTCTACGTTCTAAGAAACTTGACGACAAAGCCACTTCCCGCGCCCTAGAGGCCATTGAACGCAATGCTATCTCTCAGATGCAACTAATTGAGGATATCTTAGATGTATCTCGAATTATCCGTGGACAATTGCGATTAAATGTCTCTGCGGTGAATCTCATCTCAGTCATGGAGGCAGCTTTAGAAGCAGTGCGTCCCCTAGCAGAGCCAAAAGAGATTCAATTAAATACTATCTTAGATACTTCAGTAGGTTCAGTTTATGGCGATCCAGCGCGGTTACAACAAATAGTATGGAATCTACTAACCAATGCCATTAAGTTTACCCCCAAGGGCGGCAGAGTCGAAGTGAATCTGTCAATAGTCTGTAGTGAAGAACAAACAACTCAAAAATATGCCCAAATTCAAGTTATTGATACGGGTATAGGCATCAGTTCTGAGTTCTTACCGAAAGTATTTGAGCGTTTCCGGCAAGCAGACAGCACCACAACGCGATCGCATAATGGACTAGGACTAGGGTTAGCAATCGTCCGTCATTTAGTGGAACTACATAAAGGTACAATATCTGCCCAAAGTCAAGGCAGTGGACAGGGAGCAACCTTTACTGTGAGACTACCACTGCTACATGACAATCGGGGGAATAGGGAAAATAGAGAAGCCACAGGAGGAATTTCTTCCTCTGTGGCATCGACACCGCTTGCTGGATTAAAAGTTTTAGTTGTAGATGACGAAGCAGATACCCGTAACTTTCTCAGTTTTATGTTTGAAGAGTATGGAGCGATCGCCACTGCGGTAGCATCAGTTGATGAAGCATTAGCAGTACTTGAGCAAGCAAAAGCAGATATCCTGATTAGCGACATCGGTATGTCGGAGCAAGATGGCTATACACTAATTCGGAAACTGCGCTCTTTAGAACCAGAAAAAGGTGGATGTATGCCAGCCATCGCTTTAACAGCGTACACCCGAGAAGAAGACCGCTTAGAAGCGCTTGCAGCAGGGTTTCAGCAGCATTTATCTAAGCCAATAGACCCCACTAAATTGATTGCTATGGTTGCCAGTGTATTAAAGCTATCTGTTCAAGTTCCAGTAAGTTGATTTTGAACTGGGGAATGGGAGAAAATTCAGAATTAAACGGCATTTTTTCTCAGTTCGTCTAAAGAAACCACTTCCAAAGCTCTAGCATGGGTTGCAGAGAGAATGACGGGTGGAGCAACACCAGCTTCGAGAGCTTCTTGCCAGCGAGAAGCACACAAACACCAGCGATCGCCAGGCTTCAATCCAGGAAAATTAAAATCAGGAACAGGTGTGCTTAAGTCGTTCCCCCGCAATTTCGTGAACTCCAGGAATTCTATGGTCACTTCGGCACATACGACGTGCGACCCGAAATCCTGACCACCTGTGCGACAAAAACCATCGCGGTAAAATCCAGTCATGGGAGAAGTGCAGCAAGCTTCTAGGTTTCCACCAATTACATTTTTAGCTTCTATCATCGTTAATTTATTGCACTTAATTTTTCACTTTGATATAAGCCTATATTGACACTTCCCTAGTTAAATAAAAATCGCTATCCCTGATTAATTCAGAAAAGCACGAAATTCTAAAATCAACTTATATTAGGGGACTTCCAAAAAATAAATTATCCAAAATTATTTGTATATTTCTAGGGGCGCAAGGCCTTGCGCCCCTAACCAAACGCAGGGATGGGATGTTTTTTTACTGGAAGTCCCTAAGCTCCTAATCTTACGGTTATTGGGAATGCTGCAATATCTCAGTAAAAGTTCCAATAAAAACCCCTGGTAGTTAGCCAGGGGTAATGCAAGTCAGTACTTTTTCGCATGGAATGTATCCTACTCAAATACCATAGCAACGGCCTAATTTATAGATATGCCATTTTGCCAAACAGAAAAAACCCCCAGTGGTAAGCCGAGGGTTAATTTTTTTTGGAATAGCGGTAATCTACAAAGCTATTGTTCCCAGATCAATAGGCAATAAAATCAGAATTTCTACATAATATCTAGTGGCTTGCTGTTGATAAGCAAAGCTGATGAGTTCCATCAGGTTTACAAAAGTGAAATAGTTGATTAAAAATTGTAAAGCATTGTAAAGTGTATTCACAGGCGAAAACGAAATTGCCTGATTCATAAATCACTAACCGCACTTATAAAACAATGACAACAACCTTACAACAGCGCTCAAGCGCTAACGTATGGGATCGATTCTGTGAATGGATCACCAGCACCAACAACCGCATCTACATCGGCTGGTTCGGCGTAGTCATGATCCCCACCTTGCTAGCTGCCACCGCTTGCTTCGTAATCGCCTTCATCGCCGCACCTCCAGTAGACATCGATGGTATCCGCGAACCAGTAGCAGGTTCCTTGATCTACGGAAACAACATCATCTCTGGTGCAGTTGTCCCTTCCTCCAACGCTATCGGCTTGCACTTCTACCCAATTTGGGAAGCAGCATCCTTAGACGAATGGTTGTATAACGGCGGTCCTTACCAATTGGTAATTTTCCACTTCCTGATTGGCGTATTCTGCTACTTAGGTCGTGA